>JASBUY010000295.1 GCA_030147645.1 Aquabacter sp.
TCGCCGCGCGCAAGGCAGGAGCGGCAGACCGCGCTCCGGCCGGCCGCCGGAGAGTCCCCTCCTGCCAGCCAACGCGCGGCAGAGCTTCCGGTTCCCCTTGCTGCCGGCTTTTCTTGTCGCGATCCTGTTGCCGGGAACAGCGAGGCTCGCGCGCCGGTTGACATCCCTGGCCCGCCCATGCGGGACAAATCACGTCGGAGCAGCGCAGTGGCCCCATCGCGAAACGAGAGCCGAACCCCGACCTCCTGGTGGCGCGCGGGCGTGATCTACCAGATCTATCCGCGCTCGTTTCAGGACACCAACGGGGACGGCATCGGCGATCTTCCGGGCGTGACGGCCCGCTTGGACTATCTCGCCAGCCTCGGCATCGACGCCATCTGGCTCTCGCCCTTCTATCCTTCGCCCATGGCGGATTTCGGCTATGACGTGGCGGACTATGAGGACGTCGATCCGATCTTCGGCACGCTGCCGGATTTCGATGCCCTGGTTGCTGCGGCGCATGAGCGCGATATCCGCGTCATCATCGACCTCGTGCCCAATCACACGTCGGACGCCCATCCCTGGTTCAAGGAGGCGCGGGCCTCACGGGACAATCCCCGGCGAGATTGGTACATCTGGCGCGATCCGGGGCCGGATGGCGGCCCGCCGAACAACTGGCTGTCCGAATTCGGCGGCAGTGCCTGGACGCTCGATCCCACGACCGGCCAATATTATTACCACGCCTTCCTGGACCGGCAGCCTGACCTCAACTGGCGCAACCCGCAGGTGGTCGCCGCCATCCACGACGTCATGCGCTTCTGGCTCGCGCGCGGCGTGGACGGCTTTCGTGTGGACGTGATCTGGCACCTGATGAAGGACGCGCAGTTTCGCGACAATCCGCCGAACCCAGATTATCGCGCCGGGACCAATCCCTATTTCAAACTGCTCCCGGTCCACACCACCGACCTTGAGGAAGTGCAGGACGTGGTGGCGGGCCTGCGGCGGGTAGTGGACGACTATCCCGACCGCCTTCTGATCGGCGAGATCTACCTGCCCATTGAGCGGCTCGTGGCCTATTACGGCGCGGACCTCTCCGGCGCGCATCTGCCGTTCAATTTCGCGCTGCTGGAGACGGCGTGGGAGGCGCGCGCCGTGGAGCGGCTGGTGGCCCGCTACGAGGCCGCGCTGCCCAAGGGCGGCTGGCCCAACTGGGTGCTCGGCAATCATGACCGCCCCCGCATCCACAAGCGCGTCGGCCCGGATCAGGCGCGGGTCGCCGCCATGCTGCTGCTGACGCTGAGGGGCACGCCGACGCTCTATTATGGCGACGAGATCGGCATGGCACAGGTGGACATCCCGCCAGATCGCATCCAGGACCCTTATGAGAAAAACGTGCCGGGGATCGGCATGGGCCGGGATGGGGTGCGCACGCCCATGCAGTGGGATGCCGGGCCGTTCGGGGGCTTTTCGACGGTGGAGCCTTGGCTTCCGCTCGCCCCAGATTTTACCGAAGTGAATGTCGCAGCCGAGCAGGGGGACCCGGATTCCATGCTGACCCTCCATCGCCGTCTACTTGTGGCGCGGCGGCTCCATCCCGCCTTGGCCGAAGGCGCCTATGTGCCGCTCGCGGCCGAGGGCGACCTGCTGCTGTTTCGCCGCGAGCGGGAGGGCGAGCGCTGCCTGGTGGCGCTCAATTTCGGCGGCGATCCCATCCTCGCCCAAGTGCCCGAGGCGCGAGGGCGCGTGCTGGCGTCCACCTTCTGCGACCGGGACGAAGAGCCGGTCAACGGCGAGATCGCGCTGCGCGGACATGAGGGCGTGATCCTGCTTTGCGCCTGAAAGGGCTGTCTTTTTACTATCGAACGATAATTGATGACTTGGACAGGTGTCGCAACCTGTGCGTACATCTTTGGCTAAATAAAATTATAAATTGTTAGATCCAGGAAATGCACCTATAACGTGCATCGCCGCCGAGCTGCTCGGCCGGACGCACGGGAGGGTTGCATGGGCAAGACGCAGACCATTGCCGACAAGGAAAAGCAGGACGCCGAATTCAAGGCCTTCATGGAGAAGCTCGCCGCCGATTCAAAGAAAAAAGAAACGGAGATGCTCTCCGAAATTCAGGCGGTGGTGAATGACTTCTACAATAAGAATGGCTGGAAACACGCGCGGTTTTTCGGTGATCGCCGATCGGATTACCAGAATTACAGCGACTGGTCGCTACAGAGCATCACCAATATCATCAACACTATCGGCAGCGCCATTTCCTCCGCGAAGTTTCCTTCAAAAGAGGTGCCGGGTTCCGAGCAGGCGTCCGCCGAGACGAATTCCGAGGTGAAATCCAACCTGCCGGCCTTCGTCGAGGATATCAATCTCACCATCAACCGTGTTGTGGCGCTGCTGAACGGCTTCCTCACGCAGTTCGCATCCCATTCCAGCGTCAGTCAGAAGTCCGCCTTCCAGGACCTGCCCATGTCGGGCGGCCTGCACCTGTTCGTCGCCCAGTGCGGAAGCGTGTATCGCGAGAAGAAATTCTTCGAGAACCAGTATATCGGCTCGTTCCAGATCGTGTTCGAGGCCTATATGAGCGTGGAGGAGGCGCGGGCCATCTCCATCCAGCAGATCCTCAAGACCACCCAGAAGGAGATCGAGATCGTCAACGCCCTCATTCTCGATATCCGTCAGGCGCAGGCCGACACCTTGAAGGGGCTCATCCGCGATCCGGCCATGTACAAGCAGACCAAGCTCGATTTCGACGAGATGATCGCCATGCAAAAGGTCAGCCGCGACGAGTTGGTGAAGGAGTACGACAAGTACAAGTCGGTCTCCGACACGGTGGACGACCTGCTGCCCATGATCGACCTCGCCCCGATCGGCATCACCATCGCGACGGCGCCCGCGTCCGCGAGCAGCAAGGTGCCGCTGGACGAGATTTTCACCGACAGCTGGGAGGCGCGCCTCGCCACACGGATGATCCGCGAGAAGCTGGGCGCCTGAGCCTGGCGGAGGGCGGCGCCCCTTTCGGGCGGCGCCCTCCTGTTTTCAGGTCAGGTGGTGGCGGCCTCCAGGGCGGCGCTTGCTTCCAGCCAGCCTTCCTCCGCTGCGGCCAGGGCGTCCACGGCGTCCGCGCGCTGGCGGGTCAGGCGCGCTTCGTCTGCGGGGAATTTGGCGAGCTTGGGATCGGCGAGGCGCTTGTCCAGGGCTGCGATGTCCTTCTCCAGCTTCGCCATCAGCGCCTCGGCCTCCCGCACGCGCTTACGCAACGCGAAGTCCGCCGGGAGCACGTCAGTCTCCTCGGCCGCGTCCTTATCCTTGCGGCCCGTCCCGGTCATGCGCCCGGTGCGGCTCAGCACGTCCTTGCGATACTGGTCGAGGTCGCCCTCATAGGGCGTCACGGTGCCGTTTCCCACCAGCCAGAGCCGATCCACTGTCGCCTCCAACAAATGGCGGTCATGGGACACCAGGATGACCGCGCCGGGAAAATCGTTGATGGCGGCGATCAGCGCCTCGCGGGACTGGATGTCCAGATGGTTGGTGGGCTCGTCCAGGATCAGCAGATGCGGCCCATGGAAGGCAGCCAGCCCCAGCAGCAGCCGCGCCTTCTCTCCGCCCGAGAGGGAGGAGACCTTGGTGTCGCCGGCCCCGCCTGAAAACCCCATTTCCGCCGCCCGCGCGCGCACCCGCGCCTCGGGCGCGTCGGGCATCAGGCGGCGCACATGTTCCACCGGGCTCTCGCCGGGGCGCAGTTCGTCCAGTTGGTGCTGAGCGAGATAGGCGACTTCGAGCTTGTCGGCCCGCACCACGCTGCCGCGTTGGGGGGCGAGGCGGTCTGCGATCAGCTTGGCGAAGGTGGACTTGCCGTTGCCGTTGGGGCCGAGCAGCGCGATACGGTCGTCCTCATCGATGCGCAGGTTGAGCTTTCGCAGAATGGGCTGGCCTTCCACATAGCCAACGTCCACGCCATCCAGCACCACGATGGGCGGCGAGAGCAGCTTTTCGGGATGGCGGATGGAGATGGCGGCCTCCTGCTCGCCCACCTCGGGCGCCACCGGCTCCATGCGGGCGAGCGCCTTCATGCGCGATTGCGCCTGCTTTGCCTTGGTGGCCTTCGCGCGGAAGCGGGCGATGAAGGCTTCCATAT
>JASBUY010000299.1 GCA_030147645.1 Aquabacter sp.
GCCCACCGAAGGCGACCGGCTGGTCACCAATATCGTCTTCATGGGCATGGGCGAGCCGCTCTACGCCTATGATTCGGTGGCCGAAGCCATCGAGATCCTATCGGACGGCGACGGGCTGGGGCTTGGCAAGCGGCGCATCACCGTCTCCACCTCCGGCGTCGTGCCGGAAATCGAGCGGCTGGGGCGCGAGGTCGGGCCGATGCTCGCCATCTCGCTCCATGCGGTGCGCGACGATCTGCGCGACGTGCTGGTGCCCATCAACAAGAAATACCCCATCGCCCAGTTGATGGAGGCGTGCCGCACCTATCCCGCCGCCTCCAATGCCAAGCGCATCACCTTCGAATATGTGATGCTGAAGGGCGTGAACGACAGCCCGGCGGACGCCAAGGCCCTGGTGCGGCTGCTCGAAGGCGTGCCCGCCAAGATCAACCTCATCCCCTTCAATCCCTGGCCGGGCACCAAGTATGAATGCTCGGACTGGGAGACCATTGAGCGCTTCTCGGACATCGTGTTCCGCGCCGGTTATGCAAGCCCGGTACGCACGCCGCGCGGGCGCGACATTCTCGCGGCCTGCGGCCAGCTGAAGAGCGAGACCGAAAAGCTCTCCGCCCGCGAGCGCCTCGCCCTGCGCGCCATGGCGGCGGCGGCGGAATAAACGTGGATTCGGTCCTCCGCCTGATCCTGCGCCTGCTTCTGATCCCGACGGCCGTGCTCGTGGCAGGCTTTGTCCAGGCGCTGATCATCCTGTTCGGCCAATGGCAGATCGACGCGGTGGCGGCGCGCATCCGCGACCCGCAGGACGCCATGGCCTTTTCCGGTGCGGTGCTGCTCGCCGCTTTCCTCACCGCCGCCTATCTCGCCCTTGTGTGGACGGTGGGCGCCATCGGCATCCTGTTCTCGGAAGCCTTCGCGGTGCGCTCCTGGCTGTTCCACCTCGCCAATGGCGCGCTGAGCGCGTTCGTTGCGGTTCAGGTCTTTCCCGTGCTGATGGACGAGCCCGCCCCGCTGGATGACCGCTTCTACATCCTCGCAGCGGGGCTCGCGGGCGGGCTCGTCTATTGGCTCATCGCGGGCTGGAGCGCGGGCTTCTGGAAAACCGTCCTCGCCCCGCCGCGCGCGCCGGCCTCTTAAAATCGACTACGCCGCAAGGGCGCGCGCATGGTCGAGCGCCAGTTCCAGGCGGTCATTGCCCCAGAACAATTCGCCGTCCGCCGTGACGAAGCTCGGCGCGCCGAACACGCCGGCGGCCTTAGCTCGCTCGGTCTGCGCCCGCAGCCGGTCCTTATTCTCCTGCCGCTCGGCGGCCTCGATCACGTCGGCGCAGAAATGGCCGAGCCCGGCGAGCACCTGGCGCACCACCTCGCGCTCGCCGATATCCTCGCCCTGCGCGAAGGCGCGATGGAAAATCTGCCGGGAGAAGGCCGGGCGGGAGGCATCGTTCAGAACGGTCGCGACCCGCGCCGCCAACAGGCCGTTGGCCGGAAAGCTCGGCGGGCGGGTGACGGGCGGCAGGCCATAGCGCGCCGCGAGCCGCTCCAGGTCGCGCCACATGTGCCGCCCCTTCTCCGGATGGACGTTGAACGGCGAGGTCGTAAGGCCCTGGGCCGCGAAGATGGGGCCGAGCAGGAAGGGCCGCCAGACCACCTCCACGCCGGCCGCCTCCGCCAGCGGACCGATGCGCGCGGCGGCGAGATAGGAATAGGTAGAGGCGAACTCATAATAGAAATCCAAGCTGGCCCTGGCCATCAGACATACTCCGGGCTAAATCGGCGCCATTCTTGAGCCGCGCCCGCCAAGGGCGCAATGCACTCGATCAAATCGCGCGGGATGCGCCGCGGAGCAGGAAGGCAGACCTTTGAAGCTGGCCGTGTTCTTTGCCCTGCTGATCGGCGCGGCCGTCGCGATCCTGTTCTCCGTGTTTCCGCAATGGGACCTCGCCATCACCGCCGCCTTCTGGGACGCGGGCGCCGGGCGCTTCCATGTGGCGGGGCTTGAATGGAGCAAGGCGGTCCGCTCGGCGGCCAATATCATTCCCTGGCTGTTCGCCGGCCCCGCCTTCGCGGCCATCGCGCTGAAGCTGATCTTTCCCGGCCGCCATATGTTCATGCCGGCCCGCGCGGCCGTGCTCCTCGCAGTGACCATGGCGCTCGGGCCGGGGCTCATCGTCAACGGGCTGCTGAAGGAGCATTGGGGCCGCCCGCGCCCGGTGCATCTGGAGACGTTCGGCGGCAAGGACGTCTTCAATCCCTGGTATTCCTATGGCGGGGCCTGCCCGACCAATTGCTCCTTCGTCTCGGGCGAAGGCTCGCTCGGCTTCTGGCTGCTCGCGCCCGCGAGCCTGCTACCGGCGCCTTACAAGGGGGTCGCCCTGGTAGCGGCGGCTGGGTTCGGCGCGCTTGCCGGCGGGCTGCGCATCGCCTTTGGCGGGCATTTCTTCACCGATGTGGTGTTCTCGGCCGTCCTGACCGTGCTGCTGATCGCGCTGACACGCTTCCTGCTCTATGACCGCAAGGTGCCCCCGACCGACGCGTCGGTGGAGGCGGGGATCGCATCCCTGGGCCGCGCCCTGCACCGGCTGGCGCGCGCCGGCTGGCAGGCTGCGGGCGCCGGCATGCGCGCCGCGCGCGCCCACTTGCCACGGCGCCGCTCCGGCCTATAGTCCGCGCCACTTTTCCGACGTTCCGTGAGAGACGCGATGGCCCGCGACGTGAAGAAGGTTGTGCTTGCTTATTCCGGCGGGCTCGACACCTCGGTGATCCTGAAATGGCTCCAGACCACCTATGGCTGCGAGGTGGTGACCTTCACCGCCGACCTCGGCCAGGGCGAGGAGCTGGCGCCCGCGCGTGAGAAGGCCCTGCTGCTGGGCATCAAGCCGGAAAACATCTTCATCGAGGATGTGCGCGAGGAGTTCGTGCGGGACTATGTGTTCCCCATGTTCCGCGCCAATGCGGTCTATGAGGGCCAGTATCTGCTCGGCACCTCCATCGCCCGGCCGCTGATCGCCAAGAAGCAGATCGAGATCGCCCGCAAGGTGGGCGCCGACGCGGTCTCCCATGGCGCTACCGGCAAGGGCAACGACCAGGTACGCTTCGAGCTGGGCTATTACGCGCTGGAGCCGGAGATCACCGTGATCGCCCCCTGGCGCGAATGGGACCTCA
>JASBUY010000312.1 GCA_030147645.1 Aquabacter sp.
AGCGGATGCGTGCGCGGGGCGGCCCCTCATCGCCCGCCCCCCGCCGGCCGAGCCAGACCACCTCGGTCGATCCTCCGCCGATATCGAACAGGATGGCGCCATCGCAGGTGGGGTCCACCAGTGGCGCACAGCCCGCCGCCGCCAAGGCGGCTTCGGTCTGGCGATCGACGATTTCCAGCTGAAGTCCGGTGCGCTCCTCCACAAGAGCGCGAAATTCCGCGCCGTTTGCCGCGGCGCGACAGGCTTCGGTGGCGATGATCCGAGCCCTGGACGTCCCGCGTGCCGCGATCTTGGCCGCGCAGATTTCGAGCGCCGCCAGGGCGCGGTCCATGGCCGGTCCGCCCAGCCGACCGCTCGCGGCGACACCCTCTCCCAGGCGGACAATGCGCGAGAAGGCATCGACGACGCGAAACGAGCGACCCGTTGGCCGGGCGACCAGAAGACGGCAATTGTTCGTGCCGAGATCGACCGCCGCATAGACGCGTTCGTCTCGCCCCGCGCCGCCCGCGGCGCGCGCATGATCCGGATCCCCCGATGCGCGGGGGCGCTCCTGGCCCGATGGCGCCGGATCCCCGCGGGATCCGAGCGTCTCGTTCCTCATTGTGAACCCCTCGTCGCCTCAGCCCGGCGCGCAGAACAGGCGCACGAGGCCAAAGCCTTTATTGATCAATTCGCAACAAGTGTATCAGGCGAGCCGGCGTGTGCAATCCGCCGTGGCGTCCCACCCCGCGCTAACCCTCTGTTGACCACGTTCGCGGGCCCGCATCGCGCCGGAAAGAGTTGGGAAAGGCTGGCCGGCGAGCATGGTCCGCGGAAACCAAAAGAGCCTTGGGACCAAGCGATGATTGCGGCGGACATGGTGGAGCGGATGGCCAAAGGCGCGCACAGCGCAGCGCGCGAACGCTATCCGTTGCTCGAGCCCTGGGACCGCCTCTCGCCAGAACGGCAAGCCTATCAATGCGCGCTGATGGCGCGGGCCTTGTCTGCCTTGACCGCCAGGGACGTGCTCGGGCTTGCAAACTGCGTCCCTGAAGTCGTCGTTCTGCCTGCGGAGCCGAGCCCCTTCGCGCTGGCGGAGCTTCAGGAATCCGCCATTGGCGACAATGGCACGATCAGCGACGCGCGCCGCCGCTACAGCTCTTTGCTCGCGGTCGCGGCCCATCCCTTGCGCCAGCAGGCGCGCCTGCCGCGCAACGCGGGCTGAGGGCGCTGCGCATCAGACCACGGTGCGCCGGGCCACCTGCTCGCCCACATTGAAGACCCGTTTGTAACGCTCCACTTCCTCAGCCGGCCCCATGGCCTTGGTCGGATTGTCGGAGAGCTTCACGGCCGAATGGCCGTTGGCGGACACCACTTTGCAGACGATGGAAATGGGGTCCAGCGCTCCGTCGGGAGCAAGGCCACGGAAATCATTGGTCAGAAGCGTGCCCCAGCCAAAGCCGAGGCGCATGCGCCCGGCAAAGCGCGCATTGATGCGCGCCACCTCCTCCACATCGAGGGCGTCGGAGAAGATGGCCAGCTTGTCACGCGGCTCCTGGCCGCGCGCGCGCCACCAGGCGATCGCTTCCTCCCCGCCCTCCAGCGGGTCCTTGCTGTCGATGCGGATGCCGGTCCAGCCATCGAGCCATTCGGGTGCATTGGCGAGAAAGCCCGTGGTGCCGAACGTGTCGGGAAGCATGATGCGCAGATTGCCGTCATACTCCTCCTGCCAATCCGCGAGCACCTGATAGGGCGCCCAGCGCAATTCCTGGTCGGAACGGGCCAGTGCGGCATAGACCATGGGAAGCTCATGGGCATTGGTGCCCGCCGCCTCCACCTCCCGGCGCATGGCGATGAGGCAGTTGGACGTGCCAAGGAATGTCTCCCCCAGCCCTTCGATCAAGGCCTGGACGCACCAATCCTGCCACAGGAAGCCGTGCCGGCGCCGGGTCCCGAAATCGGCGATGTTCACGGGACCGAGGGTCTTGAGGAAGGCGATTTTCTCCCACACCCGCGACATGGCGCGCGCATAGAGGATCTGCAACTCGAACTTGCCGAGCCCCTTCAGCACCGCGCGCGAGCGCAATTCGTTGATGATGGCGAGGGCGGGGATCTCCCACATGGTGGTCTCCACCCAGGGCCCCTCGAAGGTCAACTCGTACTGCCCGTCGCGCTTTTCCAGGTGATAGGCCGGGAAGCGGAACTGTTCCAGCCAGGCGACATAGTCGGGCGAGAACATCTGACGCTTGCCGTAAAACATGTTGCCGCGCAGCCAGGTGGATTCGCCCCGCGTGAGGCTCAGGGTGCGCACATGGTCCAGTTGCTCTTTTAACTCCCCGATATCGATGATTTCGGCGAGGCGCACATGGGTGGACCGGTTATGGATGCCAAACGTGACATTCACCCCCGGGTGACGGCGATGAATGGCCTGGCCCATCAGCAATTTGTAGAAATCGGTATCAAGGACGGACCGGACGATGGGGTCGATCTTCCACGTGTGGTTGTAGACCCGTGTCGCAATATCGATCATGACCATATCCTGTGGGCCAACGGACCCCGCCGGCAGAACCGGCCATACGAATCGCTACCACCATGCCGCACGCAGACGCGCGGCGAAACCGCAAAGACACGCCCCGCCGGGGTGGGACGTTGGGGCGCAGGGTCGTTCGTGCGCAGGCGCGGGGATAACGCGCGCCCGGGCGACGCGACCGTCTTGTATCCAGCACCTGCGGCAATTATCGCTTGAGCCAATAGTCTTCTCTTGGACGCAGCCGTCAGCGGGTGGGGAGCGGCATGGGTGAAAGCTGTCTGCGGGCGAGCGAGAGGCATGTTCCCCAGACGCCGACGGCACCTGCGGATCTGGCGGGCGCGTTGGGGGCCTTGCGCGATCTCCTCGCGCTCCAAACCCAGTCGCGCCAGACGCTGTTCGATGCCTATCTTGCAGCGGCCAAAGCCATTTTCGGCATGCGGACAGGTGTGATAGGCGGTTTGCAGGCGGACATGCTCACCTTTCTTCGGGTGGCATCCGACGTGGACGTCCCCTTCGTGGAGGGAACGAGCCGGCCAGTGCGGTCCTTGTTCGTGTCCGACGCCCTGAGGTCGCGCACCAGCCTGATGTGCCACAATATCGCGGCCCATGAGAGCTTGCGCGCACCCAATTTATCTGGAAGGCCAGTTCGAAACCTATGCCTCCGCACCGATCCGCGTCGGCGCATCCGTTTTCGGCGTTTTGAGCCTGCTGGACCCGGAGCCCCGGAGTCATCCCTTCGATGCCACCGACCGCGCCTTCCTTGAACTTCTGGCCGACACGCTGGGGCGCGCCATCGACCGGCAGGATTTGGAAGCCCGGCGGCGCGAGGCCGAAACCAAACGGCACGAAGCCAGCCTGCTGTTCAGCGCGGCCTTCACCAATGCGCCGATCGGCATGATGATGGTGAGCCTGGACGGACATTTTCTGGAGGCAAACGCGGCTGCGTGCGCGTTCCTCGGCTATAGCGAGACGGACCTCCTCGCGCGCGATTTTCAGTCCATCACGCATCCCGATGATCTGGCGGCAGATCTGGAACTTCTGCGGGCGCTTCTCTCGGGAGCGGCCCGCGACTACCAGATCGAGAAGCGATACCTGCGCCCCGACGGAGAGGCTGTCTGGGCGCAGCTCAATGCAACCTTGGTGCGGTTCGAGGACGGAACGCCGCGCTGCTTCATCGCTCAGATCCAAGACATCAACACGCGCCGTCTGCTCAGCACCCAATTGGCGGAGCGTCAGGCCGACCTAGAAGCCGCGAACCAGAAGCTTCAGGCTCTGGCCGACATCGACCCCCTGACCGGCATCCTCAATCGCCGCGCTCTCGACCAGAAGATCGAAGACGTGCTGCGGCTCGCGGCGCGGGATGGCACGCCGACCGGCTTCATCATGGTCGATGTGGACCATTTCAAGCACTATAACGACGCCCATGGCCATCTGGAGGGCGATGCCGCGCTGAAGGTCGTCGCCCGCATCCTGGAGCGCGGCGCGCGCAAGAGCGACGTGGTGGGC
>JASBUY010000321.1 GCA_030147645.1 Aquabacter sp.
CGCGAACACCGAGGTGAAGGCCAATGTGATGGATTGGTGGCCCAACGCCCTCAATCTCGACATTCTCAGCCAGCACGACACCAAGACCAATCCACTGCAGGGCTTCTCCTACCGCGAGGCGGTGAAGACGCTCGATTTCGATGCCATCAAGCGCGATGTCCATGCGCTCATGACCGACAGCCAGGAGTGGTGGCCGGCGGACTGGGGCCATTATGGCGGCCTCATGATCCGCATGGCCTGGCATTCCGCCGGCTCCTATCGCACCGGCGACGGACGCGGCGGCGCGGGCACGGGTAACCAGCGCTTCGCTCCGCTCAACAGCTGGCCGGACAATGTGAGCCTCGACAAGGCCCGCCGCCTGCTGTGGCCCATCAAGAAGAAGTACGGCAACAAGATCAGCTGGGCCGACCTGATGATCCTGGCCGGCACCATCGCCTATGAGTCCATGGGCCTGAAGACGTTCGGCTTCGCCTTCGGCCGCCCGGACATCTGGCACCCCGAAATCGACACCTATTGGGGCGCGGAAAAGAAGTGGCTCGCCCCCTCCGACGAGCGCTATGGCGACGTCACCAAGCCTGACACCATGGAGAACCCCCTCGCCGCCGTGCAGATGGGCCTCATCTATGTGAATCCGGAAGGCGTCAACGGCAAGCCCGACCCGCTGGCGACCGCCGCGCAGGTGCGCGAGACGTTCGCGCGCATGGCCATGAATGATGAGGAAACCGTCGCTCTCGCCGCCGGCGGCCACACCGTCGGCAAGGCGCACGGCAATGGCGATGCCTCGATCCTCGGCCCCGAGCCGGAGGGCGCGGACATCACCCAGCAGGGCCTCGGCTGGGCCAATCCCAACAAGACGGGTGTGGGGCGCTACACCGTGTCCTCGGGCATCGAGGGCGCCTGGACCACTCATCCGACCAAATGGGACAATGGCTATTTCTACCTGCTCTTCACCTATGATTGGGAATTGAAGAAGTCCCCGGCCGGCGCCTGGCAGTGGGAGCCGATCAATATCAAGGAAGAAGACAAGCCGGTGGACGTGGAAGACCCGTCCATCCGCTACAATCCGATCATGACCGACGCCGACATGGCCATGATCAAGGACCCCATCTACCGGGCCATCTCCGAGCGCTTCTACAAGGACCATGCGTATTTCAGCGAAGTGTTCGCGCGCGCCTGGTTCAAGCTGACCCACCGCGATATGGGTCCGAAGGTCCGCTATATCGGCCCGGACGTCCCGCAAGAGGACCTGATCTGGCAGGACCCGGTGCCCGCCGGCTCCACCGCCTATGACGTCGCGGCTGTGAAGGCCAAGATCGCCGCCTCCGGCCTCTCGGTCTCGGATCTCGTCTCCACCGCCTGGGACAGCGCCCGCACCTTCCGAGGCTCGGACATGCGCGGCGGCGCCAATGGCGCGCGCATCCGCCTCGCCCCTCAGAAGGACTGGGAAGGCAATGAGCCTGCCCGTCTCCAGAAAGTGCTCGCGGTGCTGGAGCCCATCGCGGCGCAGTCCGGGGCGAGCCTTGCCGACGTGATCGTGCTCGGCGGCAATGTCGGCGTCGAAACCGCCGCAAAGGCGGCCGGCTTCGATGTTACCGTGCCCTTCGCGCCCGGTCGCGGCGATGCCACCGCCGAGATGACGGACGCCGATGCGTTCGCCGTTCTGGAGCCCATCCATGACGGCTACCGCAACTGGCTCAAGAAGGACTATGCGGTGAGCCCCGAGGACCTGATGCTGGACCGCACCCAGCTGATGGGCCTGACCGCACCGGAAATGACCGCTTTGGTGGGCGGCATGCGCGTGCTCGGCACGAACCATGGCGGGACCAAGCACGGCGTCCTCACGGACCGCGAAGGCGCGCTCACCACGGACTTCTTCGTGAACCTCACGGACATGGCCAATACCTGGCATCCGGCGGGCGAAGGCGTCTATGAGATCCGCGACCGCAAGACCGGTGCGAAGAAGTGGACCGCCTCGCGGGTGGATCTGGTGTTCGGTTCGAACTCCATCCTGCGCGCTTATGCCGAAGTCTATGCCCAGGACGACAACCACGAGAAGTTCGTTACCGACTTCGTGGCGGCCTGGACCAAGGTCATGAACGCCGACCGCTTCGATCTGGCGGCGTGACAACCTTTGCGGGACGGGCCGAGCGCCCGTTTCCTGCCCATGATGATGACGCGCCGGTCTTTGGGGCCGGCGCGTTTTTTATGGCTGACGAGCGTGGTCCGCCGGCGCCTGCCCTCAGCTTTTGATTTCCACTTCGATGAAGCTCATGGGCGCCGGCCCGTCATTCTTCACGTCGTGCTTCACGCCCTTTGGGCGGATATAGGTCTGCCCCGCTTTCAACTCGGTGCGCGTGACCTCGCCATCCACCTCATACGCCATGACCGCGTCGGTCATCATGACCACCACATAATCGGTCGGGTGCTCATGCCATCCGGTGGTCGCGCCTGGGGCGAAATCCCAGCGGGTCACGCGGGCGCGGTCATCCTCGGCGAGCAGGGTGGGACCGGCAGGCACAGTGCAGGCGAAGGGCATGGCGGCTCTCTCGGGTTAAGTGTGCGATCGCATACTGCTTTCGGAGCTTCCAAGCCATATGGGGAGCGCCGCCGCGCGCAGACCCGCCGGATTTTGAGCCCGCTCCAATCTGATCCGATCGCGCTCTAACCGCCGGGCTCCAAATCGATGATGGCGTGCGTGTTCTCCTGAAGCGCGCGGCGCTGGATTTTCTGGGTCTCGGTGCGCGGGATGGCGGGGACGAATTGCACATAGCGCGGCAGCATGAAATCGGCCACGCGGCCTTTTAGGAAGCGGCGCACATCAACGGCGGCGAAGGGCTGGCGGGCGACGATGACCGCCTTGATTTCCTCACCAAAAATGGCATCCGGCACGGCGACCACGGCGGCATCCTCAATGTCCGGATGGTGCAGCAAGGCGGTTTCCAGCTCGAAGGGAGAGATGTTCTCGCCACCGCGCCGGATGATCTCCTTCAGCCGCCCCTGGAAGAAGAGAAAGCCGTCCTGGTCCATCATCCCGGCATCGCCGGTATGGAACCAGAAATTGCGGGCGGCCTCCCAGGTTGCCTTCTCATTGGCCCAATAGCCCAGCAGCAGAACGTTCGGCGCCTTGGGGCGCACCACGATCTCGCCCGCGACGCCGGGCGGCAGCGGGCGGTCGGCGCCGTCCACCACCTGCACCTCCACGTCCGGGCGCGCGCGGCCGCACGAGCCGAAGCGATAGGCGGCGGTCGTGTTTCCCGTCACCCAGCCGCCGATCTCGGTCATGCCGTAGAGTTCGTAGGGCGTGATGCCGAAGCGCTCCTGCATCGCCCGCCAGACCTCCTGGGGGCAGCCGCCCCCGACGCAGCGCGTCAGGGAATGATCGAAATTGGGCTCGCTCCGGCGCGCCATAAGCATGGCGAGCACCGTTCCCACATAGGTGAAGAGGGTGCAGCCGAAGCGTTTCGCATCCTCGAAGAATTGGCTCACCGAGAATTTCGGGCGCAGCACCAGGGTGCAGCCCACCTCCAGCGCCGACATGACCGCATACATTTGCGGATTGGTGTGAAAGAGCGGCAGGAACACCATGATGCGGTCGCTCTCGACGATGTCGAGCGCCTGCGCCATCAGCCGGCCGCTGGCGAGAAAGGCCTCATGGCAGTTGAGCACCCCCTTGGGCAGGCCGGTGGTGCCCGACGTGTAGATGAGGCTCATAGGGTCCGCGCCGTCCCCGTCAAAGGGTGCGTCCGGCTCTTCGGCGCGCAGGGCCGCGAACAGGTCATGCTCGCCATCGAAAGCGATGACGGTCAGGCCCTCCAGGGCGGGCTCAAGGTCCGCCCATTTCGCCTCCAGGAGTGCGCGCTCCACCAGCACCGCCTTGGCCTCGCTCTGACGAAGGGAATAGCGCAGTCCCTCACCCACGATGCCGGTATTCAGCGACACCGTCACCGCGCCGAGATTGGCGAGGCCAAACCAGGCGACCAGGAAGGCGGGGCGGTTGCCGCACAGCAGCGCCACATGATCGCCCTTGCGCAGGCCCTTGCCGCGCAGCAGCGTGGAGGCCCGCAGGGAGAGATCGCACATCTGGTCCCAAGTGAGGCTGATATCGTCGGATACCACGGCGACCGCGCCGGGGCGCACGCGCGCCTGGTGGATCAGCTTGTCGGTCAGCGTGGTCATGGGGCGTCCGCCTTGGGCTCTGGCGCCGATGCGGCGGATTGCAGGAATTTGGCGATGGTGTTCTTCAGGATCTCGTTGGACCCGCCAGCGATCTCATAGGCCTTGGCGTCCCGCAGATAGCGGCCGAAGGGCGCATTCTCCATGATGCCGTAGGCGCCGCAGATCTGCGCCGCCTGGGCCGCGACGGCGGTGGCGACGGTACTGGCCTTGAGCTTCGCTTCGCTGCCCCAGCGCGGCACCTGATGCTTTGAGTCGAGCGCCTGCGCCGCGCTATGGATGAGCAGGCGCGCGGCGTCGATCTCGCTCAGCATGTCGGCGAAATACCATTGGATTCCCTGGAATTCGAGCACGCGGCGGTCGAACGCCACGCGGTCCCTCGCAAAGCTGAGCGCGCCTTCGAAGGCGGCGCGGGCGATGCCGAGGCTGATGGCGCCCGCCAGCGTGCGCGAATGATTGAGCACGCTCGCCGCCTGGCGCACGCCCTTTCCCTCTTCTCCGATCAGATGGTCGGCGGGCAGGCGCACGCCATCCAGGCGTACATTCATGTGCGGGCCGTTGCGCAGCCCGAACGTGGCGGAGTTCCGCCCCTCATAAATGGTCACGCCCCGCGCATCGCGCGGCAAAGCGAAGACCGAGACGCCCTTCTCCGTCTGCGCCAGCATGACGAATACTTCGGCCGCCGAGGCTGAGGTGACGAAATGCTTCTCGCCGGTGATGACCCATTCGTCCCCCTCCCGCGTTGGACGGGTGTCCAGGGTGCGGATGTCGCTGCCATGGGCCGCTTCGGTGAGGGCATAGGAGGTCAGGAGGCCGTCCGCGAATGCGGGAAGGTAGCGATCCTTCAGGCTGTCCGCGCCGAACAGGCGGATCATGGTCTGCGCCTGGAAGATGGTGATCAGCGAGACGCCCACCGCCGCGCTTCCCACCGCCACCTCCTCGCACACCGCGGCCGCATGGGTATAGGTGAGGCCCCTTCCGCCATAGGCTGTTGGCAGGACGACGGTGCTGATCCCCTGCCGTGCGAGATCGCGCATGATCTCGACGGGATAGACGTCATCCCTGTCGATCCGCTCGGCTTCCGGCGTGATGACGCGCGCCACATAGTCCCGCAGGCGGGCGACATAGGCCTCCTCCACGAGCGCGGGCCAGA
>JASBUY010000327.1 GCA_030147645.1 Aquabacter sp.
ACGGGGCACTCCCTAACATAGGCAGGGGCGCGCTCAAAGTCATGAAAGCGTCACGGCCCTATCGGCGCTGTGAAAAAATGGCGCGCCGCGCCCATGCGTCAAGCTGCCGCTTGGGGCATGCTGGGCGCGCGGCGGGGGATCGAACGCGGCCGCGCCGCGTTCAGCCGGGGACGATCAGGAACGAGGAGGATTGGATGCTGAAGCAATTCCGCGAATTCGCGGTGCGCGGGAACGTGGTGGACCTCGCCATCGGCGTCATCATCGGCGCCGCCTTCGGCAATATCGTGTCCTCGCTGGTGGCCGACATCTTCATGCCGCTCATCGGCGCCGTCACTGGGGGATTGGATTTCTCCAATTATTTTATCCCGCTCTCGTCGGCGGTGACGGCGGATAATCTGGCGGACGCCAAGAAACAGGGCGCGGTTCTCGCCTATGGCCACTTCATCACGCTGGGAATCAATTTCCTGATCGTGGCCTGGATCCTGTTCTTCCTGGTGCGCGCCCTCAATTCCCTCAAGGTGGAAGAGGCCAAGAAGCCCTCGCCCGCGCCCACCCGCACCGAGCTTCTGCTGGAGGAAATCCGCGACCTGCTCGCCGCCCGCGTGGCGGCGCCCTCAGATCGGCCGCCCGCACCCGGCCAGCCGTCCTGAGGGAGAGCGGCGACCCATGCGGACCGATTAACGCAGGTCCGCGCCCACCGCCTCGGAGAGGGTGCGGAAACCGTCCGCCTTCAGGCACGCGGCGAGATCGCGCTTGATCTCGCGCACCAGCCCGGGGCCATGAAACACCATGGCCGAATAGAGCTGCACCAGATGCGCGCCCGCGCGCACCTTGGCATAGGCGTCCCGGCCCGAGGCCACGCCGCCGCAGCCGACCAACGGAATGCGCCCGCCCAGAAGGCGCGCGAGCGCCCGTAGCCGGTCCGTGGACAGCGTGAACAAGGGCACGCCGGAGAGGCCGCCCGCTTCGTCGCGGTGCGCGCTGCGCAGGGTGGACGGGCGGCTGATGGTGGTGTTGCCGAGAATGATTCCGTCCACGCCCGTGGCGAGGGCGACCGCGCACACGTCTTCGAGCGCCGCGTCCTCAAGGTCGGGGGCGATTTTCACCAGAAGCGGCGGGCGAAAGGCCGGGTCCGGCACCGCCGTATCGCGGGCCGCAATGGCGCGGGACACCAGCTCCTGCATGGCGCTGCGGGCCTGGAGCGCGCGCAGGCCGGGCGTGTTGGGCGAGGAGAGATTGCAGACCAGATAGCTGGCATGGCGCGCGGTGGCGGCGATGCCGGTGACATAGTCCTCGGCCGCATCCTCGGTCTGCTTGTTCTTTCCAAGATTGATGCCGACGATTCCCCGGCGCGGCCGCGCCTCCAGGCGCGCGACGAATGCGTCGAGGCCTTCGGAATTGAAGCCGAAGCGGTTGATGACGCCCTGGTCTTCCTCAAGGCGGAACAGGCGCGGCTTGGGATTTCCCGGCTGCGGTCGCGGCGTGACCGAGCCCGCCTCGACAAAGCCGAAGCCGATGCGCAGCAGCGGGTCCATGACCTCGGCATGCTTGTCGAAGCCGGCGGCGAGCCCGATGGGGTTCGGGAAATCCAATCCCCACACCTTGACGCCCAGCACCGGGTCGTCCGCCTCGCCCGAGGCGGGCACGAGGCCGGCTTTGAGGGCGGTGATGGCAAGGGTGTGCGCCGCTTCCGGCGAGATGAGGCTCAGCGCCGGCCGCGCCAGGGCATAAAGGTCCATGTGGTGTCGATCACTCCGTCATGCCGCTGGCGCCGCCATGGGCCTTCGACCAGGTGTGGGGATCGTGCAGGAAGGCTTCGATCTGGTCCACCTGCTTGGTGGAGAAGCGGTTCATGGTCTTCACTGCCGCCAATATGTCCCACCAGGTGCAAAGCCGATGCAGCGTCAGGCCCGACTCATCGAACACGCCCGCCGCCTCGGCGAAAATGTCGTAGTAAAAGAAGACGAAGCAATGGCTGCATTCCGCGCCGGCATTGCGCAGCGCCTGGACGAAATTCACCTTGCTGCGCCCGTCGGTGGTGAGGTCTTCCACCAGCAGGACCCGCGTCCCCGCTTCCAGATGACCCTCGATCTGCGCGTTGCGGCCGAAGCCCTTCGGCTTCTTGCGGATATATTGCATGGGCAACATCATCCGGTCGGCGATCCAGGCCGCGAACGGAATGCCCGCCGTTTCCCCGCCCGCCACGCTGTCCACCTGCTCGAAGCCGATCTCGCGATAGATGGTGGAGATGCCGAAATACACGAGGGTCTGGCGCACGCGCGGGAAGGAGATGAGGCGCCGGCAATCCACATAGACCGGGCTTGCCCAGCCGGAGGTGAAGATGAAGGGCTCTCCGTCGGAGAAGCGCACCGCTTCCACTTCCAGCAGCATGCGCGCCGTGAGCTGGGCGACGGTGGCCTTGTCGGTGAAAGCGGTGACATTGGTCATGGGTGCGCGGCGCCTCGTTCAAGCATGTAGCGAGGCGCATATATCAGAGCCGGCGGCGGGGAACACGCCTTTGCGCGCTTGTGGCGCACTTTCCAGTGTTTCCGTGGTCGATCAGCGCCGCCACCGGCCTCATGCGGCCCGAAAATGCCTGGCGCCTTCATAGCCCGCTGCCCATAAGATGCCGTCAAGGCGGGCGGCGCGGAGCTGAAGGCGTGGCGGGCGAGATCTGGCAAT
>JASBUY010000353.1 GCA_030147645.1 Aquabacter sp.
AGCATCAGCACCGCCAGGACACCGATCGTGACCATCTGCTGGGAGAAAACCTGGCGGTCATTGTCGGAGAGGATGACCACGGTCAGGATCGCGCCCGGGCCGGCAATGACTGGAATGGCAAGGGGATAGACGGCAAGCGAGGTGACGTGCTTGTCGGAATCCACCTCCAGCGCCTTCATAGTGTGCGGCTCGGAGAACAGCATGCTGGTGGCATACATGAACAGCACCATGCCGCCGGCGATGCGGAACGAAAGCTCGGAAATCTCCATTGCATCCAGGAGCGCGCGGCCCAGGAGCATGAAGAAGACCAGGATGATGAAGGCGAAGAAGCAGGCCAGCAGCGCCGCCTTGTGGCGCTGTTTGGGGGTCATTTCGGAGGTGAAGGCGAGGAAGAGCGAGAGGTGGCTGATGGGTTCGAGCACCGCCCAGAGGGTGACGAATTGCGTAACCACCAGATTGAGCGTGCTCTCCATGTCGGCCCCCGTTTTGACGACCGCGACAGGATGCGATGATTTGCCGGGCCGCGCCAAGGGCCAAAGGATCTAACGCACGGAAAAAGCAGGAGAACCGATATGAAATGGGTGGTCTGGATCGGCAGCGTCCGCAAGGGGTCCTACAATGCGGCGATTGGCCGGGCGCTCAAGGACTTGGCGCCGGAGGGGGTGACGGTGGCGCTGCTTCCCTCGGTGGCGGACCTGCCCATTTATAGCGGCGACATCGAGAGCGCCGGCATGCCGGCCGAGGTTTCGGCGCTGGGGCAGGAGATCGCGCAGGCGGACGCCCTCGTGGTGGTCTCGCCCGAATACAATTACTCGGTGCCCGGCGGCCTGAAGAATGCCATCGACTGGGTCTCCCGCCTTAAGCCCATGCCGCTGAAGGGAAAACCCCTCCTCATCCAGTCCGCTTCCATGGGCAGTCTGGGCGGCGCGCGCATGCAATATCACCTGCGGCAGATCCTCGTTGGGCTGGATGCGCGGGTGATGAATGTGCCCGAAGTGATGGTGGGCGCGGTGCATAAGAAGGTGTCGGAGGACGGCGTTCTGAGCGACGAGGGCACCCGTGATTTCATCCGCACCCAGCTCCAGGCGTTTGCCGCCTTTGCCGCGAAAGGCTGACAGAACAGGGCGCGGCGGGCGCGCATACGCGCCAATGTGCACGCCTTATTCCCGGAAATTCCCGCCTTTGCGCGCGCGGTGATACCCGCGCGCGTTTTTCCCTCGAGAACGCGCCTCAGCGCCCGTCATATTCCGCCCAGGAGAGGGGGGTCTCGAACACCCGCACGAGGGCGAGCGGGGGCAGCAGGGGCTTCGCCCGGTCCCAGATCCAGATCGCGATATGCTCGGCGGTCGGGTTGGCCAGCCCCTCGATCTCGTTGAGGCAATGATGGTCGAGCCGCTGGAGCAAAGGCAGGAAGGCGGCCTCCACATCGAAGAAGTCGGCGACGAAGCCGCTATGGGCGTCCACCGGCCCTTCCAGCACCAGTTCCACCCGGTAGGAATGGCCGTGCATGCGGAAGCATTTGTGGGTCTGGGGCACGTTGGGCAGGCGATGCGCCGCCTCGAAGGTGAAGGCCTGGGTGATCCGCACGTCTGGGATGTCCTCTAAGGAATTCCGATCATCTTATGGGTCTGCACCGAGAGACGCCATTGGGGATGGTCGAGGCAGTAGGCGACCGCCGCCTGCGTGTTCGCGATGCGCGCCGGGCCGTCCATGGGCTGGAGATAGAAATGGGCGAAGGCGAGCCCCGCCACCGCCTCCGGGGCGAGGCCCGGCTGGGGATAGACCAGCTTCAGTTCGTGGCCGGCTTTCAGCACCAGGTCCGCCCCCGCTTTGGGGCTGACGCAGATCCAGTCGATGCCCTCGGGCGGGGTCTGCGTGCCGTTGGTCTCGATGGCGATCTCGAACCCCGCCTCATGCACCGCGCGCACCAGGTCCGCGTCGATCTGGAGCAGCGGCTCACCGCCCGTGAAGACCACGAAGCGCCGCGCCTGCTGCGGCCCCCAGATCCGCGCCAAAGCCTGCGCCAAAGCCTGCGCGTCCGCAAAGCGCCCGCCGCCGTCTCCGTCCATCCCCACGAAGTCGGTGTCGCAGAAGGTGCAGACCGCGTTCGCGCGGTCCTCCTCCCGGCCGGACCACAGATTGCAGCCAGCGAACCGGCAAAACACCGCCGCGCGCCCCGCCTGGGCGCCTTCGCCCTGGAGCGTCTTGAACATTTCCTTCACGGCATAGGACATGGCGGCGACCTGAAGGCACCCATAAGCCCGAACGCCGGCACGGCCGGCAGGGGAACGCGGAAGACAGGCCCGCTCTTATGGCCTTGGGCGGCGCGAGGAAAGGGGTGGGCGCTTCACACTTGCGTTCGTGCAAGCGGCTCTTGCGGGCATGGTCGTCGCATGGCGCCGGTGCATGCCTTAAGTAAGTCCCCGACGGCCTCGCCCCGCGAGGCCTGCGATTTTCAGCGGCCGCCTGTGCCGGCGCCGCCCGAAGGAGACCCCCAATGGCCGACGCGCTGACCCTCACGGGCATCCACCATCTCACCGCCGTCTCGGCGGATGCGCCCTATAACCATCATTTCTACACACGCACGCTGGGCATGCGCCTCGTGAAGAAGACGGTGAACCAGGACGACACCTCGGCCTATCACCTCTTCTATGCGGACGGGCGCGGCAGCCCCGGCACGGACCTCACCTTTTTCGACTGGCCGGTGGCGCGCGAGCGGCGCGGCACCCATTCCATCGCCCGCACCGCCCTGCGCGTGCGCGATGAGGCGGCGCTGGACTTCTGGGCCGCGCGGCTGAAGGACGAAGGCGTCTCCGCCGCGCCCATCGCCGCGCGGGACGGCCGCGCGGTGCTGGATTTCGAGGACAAGGAAGGCCAGCGCCTCTCCCTCGTGGTGGATGGCGGGCAGGGGCCGGGCGTGCCCTGGGAGAAGAGCCCCGTTCCGGCAGAGCATCAGATCCGCGGCCTTGGCCCCATCACCCTCTCCGTGCCGGACCTTGGCCCCACGGAAGCGGTGCTCACAATGCTCATGAACATGCGCAAGGCCCGCGCCTATGAGGAGGGCGGCATCGCGGTTCATGTGTTCGAGATGGGCGAGGGCGGCCCCGCCGCCGAACTCCATGTGCGCGTGGAGCCGAACCTTGCCCCGGCCGGGCAGGGCGCCGGCGGCGTCCACCATGTCGCCTTCCGCGTGCCCACTTTCGCGGATTACGACGCCTGGGCGCAGCGCCTCAACGCGCTGCGCGTGCCGTCCTCCGGCCCCGTGGACCGCTTCTATTTCCGCAGCCTCTATTTCCGCGAGCCCAACGGGATCTTGTTCGAACTCGCCACCGACGAGCCCGGCTTTGCGGCGGACGAGCCCATGGAGACCCTGGGCGAGAAGCTGGCGCTTCCGCCGTTTTTGGAAGGGCGGCGGGCGCAGATCGAGGCGGGGTTGAAGCCGTTGTGAGGGGGGCGCCTTTTTGAGGGGCGCTCAGGGCGCCGGCATGGGGCCGGCGCCGGTGGGCACGCGCGGGGCGGGCCTCGGCCAGGGACGGGTGCCTCCGCACTCCTCCCGGCCACGCCATCCTCCTGTGCGCCGTCCCCTCTGCCGTCGTGGCCGGGCGTGACCCGGCCCTCCCCGGCCATCCGCCGGGTGTGTGCTTAAGGGAGAGCCATGGATGCTCGGATCAAGTCCGGGCATGACCGGCGGGAAGGGCAATGTGAGAACGCGGAATGGGTGAAAAATATCGCCTATGGCGATTTTCTATTTGCATTTCCGAGGTCATTCGCCTATACAGGCTGCGTGGTGATTGCTCATGCTGAACCCGTCGAAGTGTGGGGCCTGGAGCCCTGTGGGAGCTTAGTGCTCCCGTCTCAATCCCGTGTCTGGCTGGGGACCGTGGCCGCGCGCCGCACCCGTCGGGCTCCGGGTGCGGCATATTCGAGGTCAAACGTCGCTGAACAGCATCCCTGCTTCTACGGGCGTCCGACAATTTTGTCGGCGGAAGTGGGGAAAGTAAGAGATGAGCGCAAAAGATCATCACCAGCGGCGGCGCCGCCGGTTCAACTGGGGTTGGCTTTTTAAGCTGATCATCGGAATTGGCCAGGCAACTTATTATGTTGTTCGTTTTTGGTTCTTGTTTTCGGACCGAGAATGAGCGGCGACCTCGAAAATAGCCGAAAGGAGCGTCGAAATGAATGAAATTAAAAGGCCGATGATTAACGACGCGCTTCGTTTGCTGCGGCTGTATCTCGGTATTTCGCAAAAACAGATCGCGGCGGAACTCGATATCTCTCAGTCGATGGTTTCTGAAATTGAAAGTGGAGCGAAGTCTGTTTCAATGGAGGTTCTTGAGCGTTACAGCAATAAATTTAATATTAGAATGTCGCAGTTGCTTTTCTTTGCAGAAGAGCTCGAAGCTACTCCTGCGATGAAAAAAGGAAAATTGATCATTGCATCCAATGTTTTAAAGCTTCTGGAAAACCTTGCTCCGCGCGAGATCGCCAATGCGTCCTAATAGGCTCCGCAAAAATTCAATCGAACGTTATGACATAAAGCGGTCGCCCTTCGCGCAAAAGCCGACTCAGCGCGAGGTGGCTTTGCTGTTGGGTGAAACTCGGGACGACCTGCGGCGATTAGCTAATTACAAAGAAGAATTTATAGTTCGACGTCAAATTGTGGATAAGAAAGGTAAAGTGCGGGATCTGGCTTATCCGGAG
>JASBUY010000356.1 GCA_030147645.1 Aquabacter sp.
GGTGGCGCGCGATGCGGTGCCACAAGGCGCGCTACGCAAATCCGAAGCGCCGGAGGCCGTGCAGCGCTTCGCCGGCGCCACTGTGCGCCAGCCCATGGCCAAGGGAGATCCCATCCTCGCCGCGCGGCTCGCCCAAGGGCGTGGCGGGTATCTCGCCTCCACCCTCGCGCCGGGCATGCGGGCGCTCGCGGTCAATCTTGATCCCAACGGCGCCCGCTCGGTGGGTGGCTTCATCTTCCCCGATGACCGGGTGGACGTGATCGTCGCCAAGGCTGAGCCCGGCCGTTTTCTCCAGCGCGTCGAAGCGGATGCCAAGACGCTGCTGACCGGCGTGCGAGTGCTCGCCATTGGCCAGCAATTGAGCGATGGCGGCGGCCAGAAGACGCTGGGCGGGGAGACCGCCACGCTGGAAGTGACAGCCGACCAGGCCCAGGAACTGGTCGAGGCCATGCGCCTCGGCAACACCAATATCTGGCTGACCTTGCGGCCGTTGGACGAGCCGGTGGATGCGGCGCGCCAGGCAGCGGCCTTCGCGGCGAGCCGGTCTGTCACGATCGTCGGCTATGGCATGGCGCGGGATACAAGATGAAGAATCAGGGGCGCACCATGGGCGGGCAGGGCACACGCGCACAGCGGGCGCGGGCGTGGCCGGCGCGGTTCGTTTCGGCCCTCCTCGCTGTCGTCCTTGGCGGCGCGCCGGTTTTCGTCCCTTCCGCGTGGGCGCAGAAGATGGTGGAGGCGCAATTCTCCCAGACCCCCATCGCCCAGACGCCCATGCTCTCCACCCAGGGCTTCACCGGGGCGGCGGACGGGGCGTTCGACAATTTCCGCTCCCGCCCGGCCGCGCCTGCGCCCAAGGTGTTGCACCGCACCTATGATGTCGCCTTCGGGCGCTCCGTGGTGGTGGACCTGCCCTCCGCCGCGCGCGATGCCTATGTGGCCGACCCGAAGGTCGCCAATGCCGTGGTGCAGACCGCGCGCCGCATTTTCGTGACCGGCGTCGGCGAGGGGGTCACCACCATCCTCGTCAGCAACAGCGAAGGCCAGCAGACCGCGATCCTTGAAGTGCGCGTCGCGCGCGACACGGGTGGGCTGGAGGAGGCGCTGCGCGCCGCTCTGCCGGGCTCCGCCATCACCGTGCGTTACAGCGGCACCAATGTCGTGCTCTCCGGCATGGTGCCCTCCGCTCTGGAGGCGACGCTGGCGGCCGACATTGCCGGCGGCTTCCTGGAAGGCTCGGGCAAGGTGGTGAACGCGCTCGTCACGCGCGGCAAGGAACAGGTGATGCTGCGCGTCACCGTCGCGGAGATTCAGCGCAATGTGCTGAAGCAACTGGGCATCGACGCGGACGGGGCCTGGAAGGTGGGCGATGTGGCGGTCGCCGCGCTCATGGACAATCCCTATGGCGTCGCCGGGCAGGCGCTTACCAATTCCTTCGTCAGCGTGGGCAATTCCAACGGCACCGCCACCTTGCGCGCCATGGAGCAGGCGGGCGTTGCCCGCACTTTGGCCGAGCCCAATCTCACCGCCATATCAGGCGAGACCGCCACCTTCATGGCGGGCGGCGAGGTGCCCATTCCCACGGGCATCACCTGCTCCACCACCAATGTCTGCCAGCCCTCCATCGAGTTCAAGAAATTCGGCGTCTCGCTCACCTTCACCCCGGTGGTGCTCTCGGGCGGACGCATCAGCCTGCGGGTGGCCACCGAGGTCTCCGAGGTTGACCCCAACACCAAGCTCACCGTGCCTTATGCGGGTAACCAGACTTTCACCATTCCCGGCTTCCGCCTGCGCAAGTCCGACACCACGGTGGAACTGCCCTCCGGTGGCACCCTCGTGACCGCCGGCTTGATCCAGGAAAATGGCCGCCAGGCCATTACAGGCATTCCCGGCGCCATGGAGATCCCGATCCTCGGCACCTTGTTCCGCAGCCGGGACTATATGCGCCAGGAAACCGAACTGATGATCCTGGTTACGCCCTATCTCGCGCGCCCGGTCGCCGCCGGCCGCGTGCCGCGTCCGACCGACGGCTTCGCGGATGCACCGGACGCGCGGGCCAATTTCCTCGGTCAGGTCAACCGCGTGAACGGACGCAACGCCCCCGCCGTGCGCCAGGAAAGCGCCGCCAAGGCGCCCCCGCCCGGGGGCGCGCCCGGCGCGAATTTCTATGGCCATATGGGCTTCATCGTGGAGTGACCGCCAGGATGACGCGCCCCCTTACCCTTCGCCTTTCTCCTTGGCCCCGGCCGCTCGCGCTGACGGGTCTGTTCCTTGCCGCCCTTGGTCTTGGCGCCTGCGCGGAAAACCGGCCGCTGGACGGGCTGACCTATCCCTCTGACACGCGCGAGCGCCACCCCATCCTCCTGTCCGAGGCGCCGGTGCGGCTGGACGTGTTTCCCCGCTCGGCCACCGGGCTCGATGCCCGCCAGGCGGCGGATGTGCGCGCTTACGGCGCCGCCTTCCGCGCCGACACCATGGGCGCCATCCAGGTTGCGGTGCCCACCGTCGCGGGCCGACCGACCGCCATCGTCACCACCACGGCACGTGGTGTGCGCGCCAATCTCGCGGCGGCGGGCGTGGGCGCGCGCTCCGTGCGCTGGGTCGAGTATGACGCGACCAGCCTCGGCCCGCAGAGCCCGCTTCTGCTCTCCCACGCCGCGCTGACCGCCGCCGTGCCCCATGCCTGCGGGGACTGGCCCTATGACCTTGCCGCCGGCGCGGGCATCGAGAGCTTCCGCAACGAGCCTTATTGGAATCTTGGCTGCGCCACCCAGAGCAGCCTCGCTTTGCAGGTGGCAGACCCGGTGGACCTGGTGCGCCCGCGCGTCGAGGGCCGGGCGGACACGGTGAAGCGCGTCAACGACATCAATGCGCTGCGCGCCGGGCAGGACCCCTCCACCCAATATGCGGTGCCGGCCGTCAGCCCCTCGGGAACGGGGAGCAATTGATGGCGCAGCGCCTGCCGCCGCCGGGACCCGGCGCGCCGCTCCCGCCCGTCTCCTTCCGCGCTTTCTGCGCGACATCCGGCACCCACGCGGCGGTGGCGGCGGCGCTCGGCGATCCGCGCCTGCGCCGCCTCTCCGCCGAGGTGGAGGCGGGCGGCATTCCCGCCGCCGCCGCCCACGCCGGCGCCGTGCCCGACGCGCTGCTGGTGGAGCTTGATCCCGGCACCACCGATCCCATGGCGGAACTGGAGCGGCTCGCGGCGGCCGGTCTCGGCGCCGCCCTGGTGTTCGTGGTCGGGCACGCCAATGATGTGCGCCTCTACCAGAAGCTGGTGCGCGAGGGCGCGCGCGACTATCTGCTCGCTCCGCTCGCGGCGCAGGACCTCGCCGACTGCCTGGTGCGCGACCTCACCGCGCTCGCCGCCGCGCGGGCGCACGGCCATACGCTGTTCGTGCTGGGCAGCCGGGGCGGGGCCGGGGCGACCACGCTCGCCACCAATCTCGCCTTCGTGCTGGCCCGGGACCTGCGCCGCCGCACCGTGCTCGCGGACCTGCGCCATCCCTTCGGCGCGGTGGCGGCGCAGATGGATGCGGTGCCCGTGCCCGAGGCGGCGGACTATCTCTATACGCCGGAAGACCTCGACCAGGAGGTCATGGCGCGCCTGCTGGTGACGAAGGCGCCCCGCCTCGACCTTCTCATGGCGGAAGGCGCGCTGGAGCGCGCCGCGCGCGCCGACGGGCGCTTCCCCCTGGAGCGCGTGCTCGCTTTGCTGCGCGCCTCCCACGACCTGGTGGTGTGCGACGCGCCGCTCGGCTGGAGCCGCGCGCTGGAGGTGGAATTGGTGCGCGCGGGCGACGTGGTGCTGGTGATCCCGCCCGATTTCGCCGGCGCCGCCACCGCCCAGGCGCTGCTGAAGCGCCTCGCCGTGCTGCGCGGCGAGCGGCGCCCCTTCCTGGTGCTCAATCAATGCGGCCTGCCGCGCCGGCCCGAGCTGAAGCCGGACGATGTGGCGCGCATCCTCGGCTGCCGGGTGGAGGATCTCACCGTCATCGCCCATGATGCCCGCGCCTTCGGGGAGAGCGAGCAGACCGGCCGCGTCCTGTGCGAGCGCGCGCCGCGCCATGCGGCCGCGCAGCGCATCGCGCGGCTGGCCGGGGAGATTGCCGGCGAGCCCGCGCCCGCGCGCCCCGGCCTGTCGGGCCTCAGGCTCGGCGGGATGCTGGCCGCGCTGCGCCAGCGTTTCGCGTGAGGCGGCCATGGACGCGCCCCGCCGCCGCCTGTTCGATCCCGCTCCCCCGCCCCCGTCGGCGGGGCCGGACTTAAGGTCGTCCGCGCCGTCCCCCTCCGCCGCCGCTCAGGCCCGGCACGATGCCGCCTATGACCATGTCTGCGCCCGCCTCATGGATATGGTGGATGTGGTCGCCGAAACCACCGAGGCGCGCGGCCCCGGCCGGCCCGTGGGCGCCCGCGCCCGCCTGCGCGAGGCGGTGGCTGGCATTCTCGATACCGATCCCGCCCTCATCCTCAATTCCGCCGAGCGCGACGCCCTGATCGCCGAAGTGGTGGCGGATGTCGGCGGCTTCGGCCCGCTGGAAGCCCTTCTGGCGGACGAGGATGTCACCGAAATCATGGTGAACACCCACCGCGCGGTGTTCGTGGAGCGGCGCGGGCGCATCAGCCGGACGGATGTGCGCTTCCGCAGCGAAGAGGCGCTGCTGCGGGTCTGCCGCAAGATGGCGGAAGGCGTCGGGCGGCGGGTGGATTCCTTCACCCCCACCTGCGACGCCCGCCTGCCGGACGGCTCGCGCATCAATATCGTGGTGCCGCCCATCGCCGTGGACGGCACCCACCTCACCATCCGCAAATTCCGCCGCGAGACGCTGAGCCTGGACGATCTCGTCGCCCTCGGCTCACTGACGGGGGAAGCGGCGGAGGTGCTGCGCATCATCGGCCGCAGCCCGCTCAATGTGCTGATCGCGGGGGGCACCGGTTCGGGCAAGACAACATTGCTCAATTGCCTGTCCGCCTCCATCGACCCGGCGGAGCGCATCATCACCTGCGAGGACACGGCCGAACTCCAATTGCGCCAGGACAATGTGGTGCGCCTGGAGACCCGCCCCGCCTCCACCGAAGGCACGGCGGCGGTCGCCATGCGCGACGTGTTGCGCAACGCGCTGCGCATGAAGCCGAACCGCGTGATCGTGGGCGAAGTGCGCGGCGCCGAGGCGCTGGACCTGATCCAGGCCATGAATATCGGCCATGCCGGCTCCATGGGCACGATCCATGCGAACGACCCGCGCGGCGCGCTCTCACGCCTGGAAACCTGCATGCGCGAGAATATCTCGCTCCAGGCCGCGTCCTCCGCCCAAATCCAGCGCCTGCTGGCGGACTGCCTCAATATCCTGGTCCAGACCCAGCAATTGCACGGCGGGCGGCGGGTGGTGACCCATATCAGCGAGGTGGTGGGCATGGCGGGCGACCGCGTCGCCCTCGCCGATCTGTTCCAGTTCGATTTCCGCTCCGCTCGCCTGCGCTTCGTGCCGGGCCGCGCGCCGGGCTTCTTCGCCCAGGCCGAGCAAGTGGGCGAGGGCGATGCGCTCGCCGAGGCGCTGCGGCAGGCGGAAGAGGCTCAATCATGAGCGGCATCCTGGCGCAACTGGTCGTGGCGGTGCTGGTCGTGCTCGCGGTGGGCGCCGTCGCGGCGGTGTTCCTGCGGCCGGATGAGGGACGCGATCCCGCCATCACCCGGCGCGTGCGCCAGCTTGCGGCCCGCGCGCCCCAATCCGGGCCGGCGGGGCGGCGCGCGGGCGGGGGCGAGGGATGGCGGGCGCGCGGCTTTGCGCGGGGCCGGCTGGTCGTGCCGCTGCTGCGGCTGATGGAGCAGGCCGGCGTCACCTGGCGGCCCGCCCAGGCGCTCGCCGCCGCGCTGATGATCGCCGTTCTGTCCGCCCTCATCCTGTTCGCGCTCATGCGCTCGCTTCCGCTTGCGCTGGCGGCGGGGCTGGCCAGCGGCGTCGCGGGGCCCTGGATCTATTTGCGGGTAAAGCGCGAGCGGCGGTTCAATCGGTGCGCGGACGAACTGCCCCATGCGCTCGATCTCATGGCGCGCGGCCTGCGCGCGGGGCGCCCCATCGGCGACTGTATCCGCACCGTGGGCCGGGAGGCGCGCGAGCCGGTGGCACGCGAATTTCGCCGGATCGAGGACGAGCAATTGCTCGGCGCGACGCTCCCCCAAGCCATGGAGCGCATGGCGGAGCGCCTGCCCATCGACGAGACGCGCTTCCTCGCCATTGCGGTGTCCATCCAGAGCGCGGAGGGCGGCGCCTTCTCCGAGACGCTGAGCAATCTTGCGCGCGCGCTGCGCGAGCGCCGCCGCGTGGTGCGCAAGCTCACCGCCATGAGCGCGGAGCACACCATGTCGGCCAAGCTCTTGACCGTCATGCCGGTGTTGATCCTGTTCGTGGTCTCCCAGCTGAACCCCGACTATGTCTCGGTGCTCTTCACCTCCTCGGCGGGCCGCATCCTGCTGGGGGTCAGCTTCGCCTTCATCCTGGCCGGCTACCTCGTCCTCTCGCGCATGACGCGGATCGAGGTCTAGTCCATGGAGCCGTCGCTTTTCGCGCCTCTTCTCTTCGCCGCCGCCGTCGCGGCTTTGTTCTGGCTGGCCCTGTCCCTGCTGCTGCCCGACGAGGCGCGCGAACGGCGCATCGCGCGCCTCGCGGCCGGCGCGGCGGACGATCCGCACGCCGCGCTTCCCGCCCGTGCCGGCCGATGGCTCGCCCGTGCCAATGCGGCCACGCAAGGCTGGCGCGCCCGCGCCGGTCTGCTGCCGGACCGGGAGAAGCTGATCCGGGCGGGCCTTCGGCCCGAGCGGGGGGATGCGGTGTTCCTTGCCTATCAGGGCGGCTCGCTTGCAGTGATGCTGGGCTTCGGCGCCCTCCTGTTCTCGCTGCCGGCCATACCCCGGCCGGGGCTGACCGGAACAGTGGTGCTGGTGTTCGTGTCCCTCTACGCCGCCCTGCGCCTGCCCAAGCTGCTGCTCAATCGGCGCGGCGCGGCCCGCCAGCGCGCGGTGCGCCGTGCCTGGCCGGAAATGCTGGATCTGATGGTGATCCAGATTGAGGCCGGCCGCTCGCCCGAGCAGGCGCTGCGCCGCGTGCGCGAGGACTTGAGCACCCGCTGCCGTCCGCTCGCCGAGGAACTGGCCCTCACCCTCGCCGAACTGGACATCGTCGATCGCCGGCAGGCCTATGACAATTTCGCCACCCGCATCGATCTCGAAGAGGTGCGCAGCGTCTGCGCCGCCCTCATGCAGGCCCATGAGCAGGGCACCGCGCTCGGCGAAACCTTCCGCACCCTCGCCAAGGAGAGCCGCGACACCCGCTTCCTCGCCGCCGAGAAGAAATCGGCGCAACTCGTTTCGGCGATGCCCTTGCCCGTGGCCTTCTTCTTCCTCCTGCCGCTGGTGCTGATGCTCGTGGGGCCGAGTCTCATCCGCTACATGAAGTGGGATTGAGCATGGCGTCCCCACCCATCCCGGCTCTTCCGCGCGCTCTTGCGGACGAGGGCGGCTGGGTGTCCCTCCTGGTGGGGCTGGTCGTGCCGGCGGTGGTGCTGTGCACGCTCGGGGCGCTGGACATCGGGCGGATCGCCGCCTTGCGGGACAGCCTCCAGGCGGCGGCCGAGACGGGCGCCCGCGAAATCGTGCGGGGCCTGCCGGAGAGCGCCGTCACGGCGCGCATCCGCGCGAGTCTCAAGGCGGAGGCAGCGGGGCTCGGCCAATGGGACGGCCTGTCCGTGATTGTCTCGCAGGCCGATGCCGATATCGCCGAGGTGGAGGTGCGCGCGCCGTTTGCCCCGCTCCTTGCCGTGGGCGCGGCGCCGTTGGTCGGGGCGCAGGCGCAGGCGCGCTTCTTCTGCGTGCCTCCGGCCAATCGCTGGGTCCCCGTGACCGAGGCGTGCCCCGACGGGCAGTCGGGCGATGTCTCCTATGAGCAGGAGGAAGAGGGCTATTGCCCCGCGCCCACGGGAACGCCCTCCTGGCGGGCCACGCAGAACCGGCAGAATGTTGTGAAGACGTGCGCGGCCTCCTGAGCGTCGCCTCACGCGCGGCGGCCGGGCCGGTAACCACGTCGCGTTTCTCCCCCGCTGCCTGGCTGAGGCGCCCCGCCGTGTCACAGCTGAGATGATAGACTGGAGCGGATCCTTTCCCCGCGACCGGGGCGGCGCCCGCCGTCTCACGTCTGCGGCGGTCAATTGCGGGTGGTCGGTGCGCGCGCGCGGTCTTGCTCTTGTCACGGGGTCCGCCCTGCTTCTCGCCGGCTGCGCCACCGCGCCGGACGAGAGCGGATTTGCGGCGACCGGCTTTGGCGCCCCCGCTGCCGCCGCCGATGCGAGCCCCGCCCAGACGATTGCCTATGCGCGCAGCCTCGCGGACCGCGGGCAGACCGAACAGGCGTCGGCGGTGCTCCAGATCGCGGCCATGCGCAATCCCGAGAGCCGGGACCTGCGCGCCGCCTACGGCAAGAGCCTGATCGCCACCGGCCAATATCGGGAGGCCGCGCAGGTGCTCGCCAATGCCCATACGCCGGACAGCCCCGACGCCTCCATCCTCTCCGCCCAGGGCGTGGCGGCGGACAATCTCGGCGACCATCGCGCGGCGCGCGCCTATTATCAGCGGGCGCTGAACATCGAGCCGAACAATCCGGCCATTCTCACCAATCTCGGCCTGTCCTACGCCATGACGGGCAATTCCGCGGAGGCCATCCGCATCCTGCGCACCGCCGTGAGCCTGCCCAATGCCACGCCCGCCACGCGCCAGACGCTGGCGACCCTTTTGTTCACGCAGGGCAACGTGACCGAGGCGGAGCAATTGTTCGCCCGCGACCTCACCCCCGAACAGGCCCGCTCCAACATCGAATGGCTGCGCCAGAACCGGAGCTGAAGCGTTTCCGAACGAACCGGTTCGCACGTCGCTCGGAAAAGCTCTATCGCCGTGGGGCCGGGGTGCGAACGCCCGGTGCGGGACGCTCCAGCAGCACGTCGCGGCGGAAGCGCACCAGGCGGGCGGGGCGCCCGCCGGTCTCGGTGGCGGTCTCGCCGGTTTCTTCGACCAGGCCCTGCGTCTCCACGAGGCGACGAAAATTCTGCTTGTGCAGCCGCATGCCGGAGAGCGCCTCCACGGTGCGCTGGAGTTGCAGCAGCGTGAAGGCTGGCGGCATCAGCTCGAACACCACGGGACGGTATTTGATCTTGCCGCGCATGCGCCCGATGGCGGTGGCGAGGATGCGGCGATGGTCAAAGGCCATGGCGCGGCCGAGCACGGGCGGCGCTCCGCCCGCTTCCGGGGGCGGCTCCCCTTGGGCTTCTGCCTGCGCCTCCTGAACGAGGCCGGCTTCATAGAGCAGTTCGTAGCGCTCCAGCACCCGCTCCTCGTTCCAGCTTCCGGCCGTGCCAAACGCGAGGTGCCGCCGCTCCCGGCGCAAAGCGGACGCCCCGGCGCTGCCGGCGCGGCGTGCCCAGGCCTCAAGCGCCGCCTCGATCACATCCAGAATGGCCGGCCGGCCCTCGCGCCAATCCTCCCAGGGAAAGCAGGCGTACCAATCGAGCCAGGAGGCCTCCATCTCGCCGGCCGGGCGCGCCTCGCGCACCAAAGCGAGATAGGCGACCGAGAGCGCCCGTGCGCCGGCATCTTGCCGGTCCAGGTCGCCGAACGTGTAAAGCTGCTCCACATAATTGAGCGTCTGGTTGGTCTGCCGCTCCACCCAGGCGCGCAGCCCCGCTTCCAGCGTGCGATGATCACTCTCCAGCGGGCCGGACGGCAAAGCGGGACGCTCGGCGCCGCGCACGGCGAGCACGCGCGGCGCTTCCTGCGTCACCGCCAGGACGGCAGCGGACAGATCGATGCTGATGCCGGGCGCCGGTGCGCGCGGGGGCTTTCGGGGCGGACGGGCGGCCATGATGGATGCTCGGTGGATGCACGAAACCTATGGCCCGAACCGGAGCTACCTTCAATGCAGCGACGGCGGGCGACGGGCGATTGTTTGCACACGCGCGAAAAATGTGAACCCTGCCGGCGGTATGAGTCCGGCGCTGCGCCGGACAGGGGAGGGATGAGCGGGTGTTCGACGAGGCGTTCGCGGACGCGATCGAGCCGACGGTGCGCGCGGCGCTGCCCCGCTGGGGCCTTGCGCCGGAGGCTCGGCTCGAACGGCTGTCCCTGTCGGAGAATATCGCCCTGCGCGCCGAGGATGGTACGCACGATCTCGTCCTGCGCATTCATCGCCCCGGCTATCACACGCGCGATGAGATCGCGTCCGAACTTCAGTGGCTTCAGGCGCTGGAGGGTGCGTTGCCGGTGCCGCGCCCGGTGCGCGGGCGCAACGGGGATCTGATCCTCGACGTCGCGCATGGAGCCCACGCCTTTCACGCGGTGGCGTTCCACTATCTGCCCGGCCATGCGCCGCCTGCGGACGCGGATTTGCCCCTCTGGTTCGCGCAATTGGGCACCCTCACCGCGCGCCTGCACGCCCAGGCGCGGACCTGGCGCCGTCCCGACGGGTTTCGCCGCACGGTGTGGACCTTCGACACCATGATCGGCCGCGCGCCGCTCTGGGGGGAGTGGCGCCAGGGGCTCGGGCTCGATGCGCAAGGCGCGGCGGTCATCGCGCGGGCGGCGGGGCGGCTCGAACAGGATCTGACTGCGCTCGGCCAGGACGCCGAGGGGTTCGGCCTCATTCATGGCGATCTGCGGCTCGCCAATCTGCTTGTGGACGGCCCGCGCCTGTCGCTGATCGATTTCGACGATTGCGGGTTTTCCTGGTTCCTCTACGACTTCGCGGCGTCCGTCAGCTTCATGGAGCACGATCCGATTGTGCCGGATTTGGCCGCCGCCTGGAGCGAGGGATATCGGCGCGTCGCCCCCTTGAGCGACGCGCAGGCGGCACGGCTGCCGCTGTTCGTGACGCTGCGGCGCATCCTGCTCACCGCCTGGCTCGCCTCGCGCGCGGACACCGACACCGCGCGGGCCCTGGGGCCGGAATATACGCGCGGCACGGTGGACATCTGCGAACACTATCTCGCCGGCGGGGCAGGCCGCTTCTGAGGGAGCTCAGACCGACAGGCGCGCGAGCAGCACCATGCCGCCGACCGCGATGGCGACACCCGAGAGGCGCACCAAGGCTGCACCATGGCGCGCGCCGATGCGGGCAATCCCCATGCCGAGGCCGAGGCCCGCCAGATGCAGCAGCGCGGTGGCGATGACGAAACCGAGGCCATAGGCGAGCCCGCTGGCATCTTCCGGCATTTCTGCGCCATGGGCATGGCCGTGGAACAGCGCGAACACGCCCGCAAGGCCCATGGCCGCCGCAAGCGGAAGCGTCACGCCGAACGCCACCGCGGCTCCCAGCACCACAACGGAAGCGGCGATCGCGATTTCCACGAACGGCAGATCGAGGCCGGACATCCCGAGCGCGCCGCCCACCACCATCAGACTCACAAAAGTGAGCGGCACCGCCCAGACGGCCCGCCCGCCCGACTGGTAAGCAAGGATGCCGACCGCCACCATGGCGAGCACATGGTCGATGCCGGTGAGGGGATGAAAGAAGCCATGGGAAAATCCATGGGCGTCCCCCGCGCCCGTATGGGCGAGAGCGAGAGAGGGCAGGAGTCCGAGCAAAGCGGCCGCGAGAAGGGTGCGCAACGGATGGGTCATTGTTTGTCAGTCCCTCAGAATGAACCCATGCTAGAATGGCATTCGGCGTGAGGGAACCTCATTTCCCTCACGCTGCGGGGACAAGGCGCGCAAGGGGCACCGGCGCGTTGCGGCGCCTTTGGGGTCCCGCGCCATTGGCATGAGCGGGCGGTATTGCTATCCAGCACCGTCCGATTTTTGAGAGACGAATCCATGACTTTCGATTTCTCCGTTCTGCGTACCGGTGCGATTGCGGGAGCATTCGTGCTGACCGGCATCGGCGCGGCCCTGGCGCAGACCCCGGCTCCGGCGGCGCCCGCCCAGACCCCGGCGCCCGCGCAGACGCAGCAGCCGAAAAAGCCCGCCGCCGCTCCCGCCGCCGCCAATACCCAGACGCCCGCGCTCGGCGCCGGCGCGGAAGAAGGCCCGAGCCGCACCAGCGCCACCTATGATGACTGGGTGGTGCGCTGCGAGCGCGGC
>JASBUY010000374.1 GCA_030147645.1 Aquabacter sp.
GTTGCACTGCGGGTGCGAACGACCGGCCGGTTTGGAGCGGTTCGAAGTCTAGGCCAACCTCCGCAACGGGATCGGATGGGGAATGTCAGCTTTTTTGCGTTTTTGGTGCTGAAACCAGATTTGGTTCAAACGACCCTATACCGGACGTTACGACCCGCATTTAGAGAAGAATCGGCTCACATCCCCCTCAGCCCCGGATCGCCCACCCCCGGCGAGCGCCAGTTGCCCGCTCCGGGCGGGAAGATTGAGGGGTGCCGGCCTTGGGCCAAGTGAGGCGCATGACCAGATAGATGGGCGCCTGTCCGGCGGGGGCCAATCGCTCTCCGTGTCGCGCCCGGGCTGTCTTTCTGGACATAAGACGGTGACTGCGCCCTCCGCCCCACCGGGTCGCGCCGGCGCGCTGATCCGGCTCCCGCCCCACCGCCCGCCCAGCGGGTCATTTTTCGCCACTGGACGCGCGCGCGCCGGGACGGCCCAATGGGGCCGGAGTGAGGGGCGGAACGGTCCATCGGATGCGCGTGGCATGAGCGGCGGCACGACGATTTCCGCGCGGGGTCGCCCCGCCTGGCGCGGTGCGCTGCTCGCTGCTGTGCTGCTCGCGGCCTGCGGGCAGAGCCCGCAGAGCGCCTTTACCGGCTATGTGGAGGGCGATCTGCTCTTCATCGGCCCGCAGGAGGCGGGGCGGGTCAGCGCACTCTCGGTCGCCGAGGGGGCACAGGTTTCGGCCGGCGCGCGCCTCGCGCGGCTGGAGGACGACATCCAGCGCGCGGAGCTTGCCGCCGCGCAGGCGACGCTGGGCGAGGCGCAGGCCCGGCTGGACAAGGCGCGCGCCGCCCAGCAGCGGCCCGAGGACGTGGCGATCCTGGAAGCCGGGGAGCGGCGCGCCGCCGCCGCCTTCGATCTCGCCGGCATCGAGCTGGAGCGCCAGAAATCCCTGGTGCCCAAGGGCGCCGTCTCCCAGGCGACGCTGGACACCGCCCAGCATCATTATGACCAGGCGCAGGCGAGCCTCGATGAAATCCGCCGCCAGATCGACGTCGCCCGCATCGCCGCGCGCGCGGAGGACATAGCCGCCGCCGAGGCCGTCCTGCGCCAGGCCCAGGCGCAGCAGGAGGCCGCGCAGGTGCGGCTCGACCGGCGCGATCTGAAAAGCCCCGCGCCGGGGCGGGTGCAGACGCTCTATTACCGCGTGGGCGAACTGGTGCCGGAGGGGCGCCCGCTCGTCTCCGTCCTGCCGCCGGATCTGGTGAAGATCGTCTTCTTCGTGCCCGAGCCGGTTCTGCCGCGCCTCGCGCCCGGCGCGCGCGTCTTCGCCGCGTGCGACGGCTGCGCGGACATTGCGGCGACGGTGAGTTTCGTCTCGGACGTGGCGGAATATACCCCGCCCGTCATCTATAGCCGCGAGGAACGGGCGAAGCTCGTCTATCGGGTGGAGGCGATGCCCCAGACACCCGCCGCCGCCCGCCCCGGCCAGCCGGTCACCGTGCGCCTTGCGGGCGGCCCGTGATGGATGCGCCGTGATGGATGCGGACATCGCCATCAAGGTGGAGGGGCTGCGCAAGCAGTTCGGCAGCCATGTGGTGGTGGACAATCTCGCCCTCACCGTGCGGCGGCGGCAGATCTACGGCTTTCTCGGCCCCAACGGCTCGGGCAAGACCACCACCATCCGCATGCTGTGCGGCCTGCTCACCCCCGATGCGGGCGCGGGCACCTGCCTTGGCCACGACATCCGCACCGAGGCGCGGCGCATCCGCGCCAAGGTCGGCTATATGACGCAGAAATTCTCGCTCTATGCCGACCTCTCGGTGCGCGAGAATCTGGAATTCGTCGCCCGTCTCTATGGGGTTGAGTCGCCGCGCGCCGCCGCGTCCGAGGCCATTGCGCGGCTCGGGCTGGAGGGGCGGGGCGCGCAGCTGGCGGGGGAATTGTCGGGCGGCTGGAAGCAGCGTCTCGCGCTCGGCGCCTGCATCCTTCCCAAGCCCGAACTGCTGCTGCTGGACGAGCCCACCGCCGGCGTCGACCCCCAGGCGCGGCGCGAGTTCTGGAGCGAGATCCATGCGCTTGCCGCCGAGGGGCTGACCGTTCTGGTCTCCACCCATTATATGGACGAGGCCGAACGCTGCCACGAGATCGCGTACATCGCCTATGGCCATCTCCTCGCCCAGGGGCGCGTGGAGGAGGTGATCGCCGCCTCCGGCCTCTCCACCGTCACGCTTTCTTATGCCGGCGCGGGGGAGGCCACGGGCGCGCTCGCGGCGCTGGCGCGGCACCTTGAGGCGGCGCCGGGCATCGACATGGTGGCCCCCTTCGGCACGCGCCTTCATGTGTCGTCGCGCGACGGCGCGGCGCTTGCGGCCGCCCTCGCCCCGCTCCACGCGCGCACGGACCTGGTGCTGACCCCCGACGCGCCCACGCTGGAGGACGTGTTCATCGACCTCATGCGCCGCGCGCCGGACAATCGGGCATGAGCGCCGCCGGCTTCGCGCGGCGCGTCGGCGCCATGGTGGTGAAGGAATTCATCCAGCTGCGGCGCGACCGCGTGACCTTCGCCACCATGATCGCCATCCCGCTGCTGCAACTGGTGCTGTTCGGTTACGCCATCAATACCACGCCGCGCCACCTGCCCACCGCCATCCTCGCGCACGAGAACACCGACCTCACCCGCGCCATCGTCGCCGCCTTGCGCAACACCGATTTCTTCGCCTTCACCCGCCTCGCGCAGAGCGAAGCGGAGGCGGAGCATCTGATCCGCGCGGGCGAGGTGCTGTTTCTGGTGGAGATCCCCGCCGGCTTCGAGCGCGCGGTGCGGCGCGGGGAAGCGCCCGCGCTGCTGGTGGCGGCGGACGCCACCGACCCCGTCGCCTCCGCCAATGCGCTCGGCGCGCTGGAAGGGGTGGTGGACACCGCGCTGCGCCGCGCGCGCTTCGTGGATACGGCGGGCACCGCGCCCTTCTCCATCATCCAGCACCGCCGCTACAATCCGGCCGGCACCTCCCAGCTCAATATCGTGCCGGGCCTGCTCGGCACCATCCTCACCATGACCATGCTGATCTTCACCGCCCTCTCGGTGACACGGGAGGTGGAGCGCGGCACCATGGAAAGCCTGCTCTCCATGCCCATCAATCCGGTGGAGATCATGCTGGGCAAGATCCTGCCCTATGTGCTGGTGGGCATTCTCCAGGGCGTGCTGATTCTCGGCGCGGGCATGGCGCTGTTCGCCGTGCCGGTGGAAGGCTCGCTCGCGCTGCTGACGCTCGTCACCCTGCTCTTCATCACCGCCAATCTGTCGGTGGGCTACACCTTCTCAACCCTGGCGCAGAACCAATTGCAGGCGGTGCAGATGAGCTTCATGTTCTTTCTGCCCAACATCCTGTTGTCGGGCTTCATGTTCCCGTTCGCGGGCATGCCGGTCTGGGCGCAATGGATCTCCCAGTGCCTGCCCCTGACCCATTATCTGCGCATGGTGCGCGGCATCCTCCTGAAGGGCGCGACCTTCAGCGACCTTGCCCCGGACATCGCGGCGCTGGTGGTGGCGATGCTGGTCGCCATGTCCATCGC
>JASBUY010000375.1 GCA_030147645.1 Aquabacter sp.
CCGCCGCCCACGCTCATGGCCGTGATGGCACTGGAAAAATTGCCATGGGTGATGATCTGACCGCCGCTCCAGGCACCCTGGGCGGACGCGGTGGGGAAGGAGGCGGACTTGCCGACATTTTCCACGGTCACGGAGGAGCCATTGCCACCGCCGCCGCCGCTTCCGCCCAGGCTCGCATTCACCGCCACATTGGAGAACTGGCTCAGCATGTCGGCCACGGAATCGGTGGCCCCGCCCGAGCCGCCGCCGCCGCCCACGCTCATGGCTTCAATGCCGGTTCCCTGTCTGCCATTGGTGACCACCCCGGCGGTATTGGTGACATTCACGGCACCGCCCGACCCGCCGAGGCCGCCCGATCCACCCACTGCAAAATTGAGGGCGAATGCCAATGTGTTGGGCGGGGCGAGCGTGAGCGAATAGACGCTCGCATTGCCGGCATTGCCGCCGCCGCCGCCGACGCTCTTGGCCTGGATGCCCAAGGCCTCGGTGCCATAGGTCGAGATCATGGAAGCATTGGTGACGTCCACCGTGCCGCCATTGCCGCCCTTGCCCCCCGAACCGCCCACCGCGACGGTGAGCGATGCCACGGGGCCTGCGGTTTTCGCCGAGGCCGAGCCGCCGGCGCCGCCGCCGCCGCCCACGGTGAGGGCGACGAGACCCGAGGCCTTGTTCCCCTCGGTCTGGATGACCGGAATGCCGCCGGGGCGATAGCTCGGATCCGACGGCTGGGGAGGCGCGGCCGCGATGGTGACCGCGCCGCCATCCCCGCCGCCGCCGCCATTGCCGCCGAGCGCGATGCCGATGCCGATCGAATAGATTCCCGCACTCGCACCGGCGCCGCCACCCCCGCCAATGGACTGGGCGAGAATGCCATAGGCGCCGCCGCCCTTGGTGTAGATGCTGCCCGCATTGGCCACCGTGACCGCGCCACCCGCACCGCCCGAGCCCCCGCTGCCGCCGCCGACCAGCCAACTGCCCTTGCCGCCGGCGCCCCCGCCAACGGATGACGCGCCGGCCGTTATGGCCCCGGTCTGGAAGGCATCCAGCGCATTTCCGCCGCCGACGCTCTGGGCGACGATGCCCGTGGCGCCCGCTCCTTCGGTGGAAATCAGGCCGTAATTGAGCACATTGACGGGACCGCCCTGAACGGCCCATCCCCCATTTCCGCCGCCCCAAAAGCCGTCGCCGCCCTTGCCACCCGTGCCGCCCACCGATTGGGCGACGAGGCCAAAACTATTCTCGCCCTTGGTGTGGATGTTTCCCCATTGGGTGGCCTCAACCAATCCGCCCGCACCGCCATGCCCACCGGGCTGTCCGCCCGACTGGCCTTGGAATCCGCCAGCCCCGCCAATGCTTTGCAGTAGGACGGCGGGGGAATTGGCGCCATCCACATAGATGGCGCCGCGATTGGTGAAGGTGACCGTGCCGCCGCTCCCTCCATTGGTGACATAGGGCTCGGAAAAGAACGTCCCCGGCGCACGGTCCGACCCTCGCCCTCCGAGGGATTCGGCGATGATGGCCGGAGCATTGCTGCCCTTGGTGGTGATCACCGTGGTCGAGCCGATGGTCGCCGTCACATGCCCGCCCGCGCCGCCCGGCTGCCCGCCGATCCGCCCGGCCGTGATGCCGCCATCGCCCGCCTGGCCGCCTTCAGAACGCAGCAGAACGGCCGCGAAATTATTGCCTTCCGCGATGAGGTCGGCATTCTGAGTGAGCGAAATTTCGCCGCCCCACCCGCCGCCGCCGACGGAGGAGCGCGCATTGCCGCCGTTACCGCCAAGGGAATAAAGGCGGATCAGCGACGTGGCGGAGGCTTGGTTTCCCGAGCCGCGCAGCACACCGTTCTGCACCAGGAGCAATTCGCCCCCATCGCCGCCCCTTGAGGCGGGCTCCCAAGACGAGAAATAGTCGCTGCCTGCGCCGCCCTTGCCGCCGGTGGATTGCAGAGTGACAGCCGGTCCCTTGGTGACGGGCTGAACCGTGGTGAAAGTGTTGGACCGGACGATGATGCTCGCCGCCGTCGTCCCCGCCGTGGAGGTTACGGTCAGAAAGGAGCCGAGCCTGGCGTCGCGGCCGAGCTGCCCCGAGGTGGTGCGCAGAGAGACGGATTCTGCAAAAGCGGGCCGTGACGGCAGCGCCAGTGCCCCCACTGCCAGCGCCACGACACTCACGCCCGACAAAAACGCACGGTGCAATTCCATGCTGCCCTCCCCCGCAATGGCTATGCCAGCCGAATGCAGGCCCTCTCCCGGCCCCATTCGATGCATTCAGCAACAATATTCAGAAGCCCTAGCACACCCAAAGCAACTGTAAAGGCTTCGTTTTATTTCATAATCTTTCACATCAGTAATTCAGTCGTCATGTTTTTGAATTTCAAGTATGATTATCGTACATGAAAAAGCGATGACGCTAGGAGAATAATATTTCAACGCATTAAGGACAGTAAATCCGAAATTTACAATGCAGAGTGAGGGCGCAGCCACAGGACAACCGAAATCACAAACCGGGGCGCAGGCGCACCCCTTCTTGCAAATCATTCGCAATTGCGATAATCATCGGAGTACGGCAATCTGCCTGAAGGAGACCTCCGTGCGCGACCCCGTCAGACGCTCCCTCCTGTCCGGCCTTCTGGGCATTCTGGCCCTGGCGGCACTAGGGCCGGGAGGGGCACGCGCGCAGGATGGAAGCGAGAAAAAATTCAAGGCCGTGACCACGTTCACGGTGATCGCCGACATGGCGAAGAATGTCGCCGGCGACGCGGCCATCGTGGAATCCATCACCAAGCCCGGCGCCGAGATCCACAATTACGCGCCCACCCCCGGCGATATCCGCCGCGCGCAGGATGCCCAGCTCATCCTCTGGAACGGTCTCAACCTGGAGCTGTGGTTCGAGAAGTTCTTTCAGAATCTCAAGCAGGTTCCCGGCGTCGTGGTCTCGCAGGGCGTCACGCCGCTCAGCATCACGGAAGGCCCCTATTCGGGAAAGCCCAATCCCCATGCCTGGATGTCGCCGGAAAACGCGCTGATCTATGTGGACAACATCCGCGACGCCTTCGTGAAATATGATCCGAAGAATGCGGAGACCTATAAGGCCAATGCGGAGGCCTATAAGCGCAAGATTTCCGCCTCCATCGCGCCCATTCGCGCGAAACTCGATGCCATTCCGGCCGACAAGCGCTGGCTCGTCACCAGCGAGGGCGCCTTTTCCTATCTCGCGAAGGATTTCGGCCTGAAGGAGCTGTATCTCTGGCCCATCAATGCCGACCAGCAGGGCACGCCCCAGCAGGTGCGCAAGGTGATCGACGCGGTGCGCAAGAACAAGATTCCCGCCGTGTTCAGCGAGAGCACCGTCTCCGACAAGCCCGCCAAGCAGGTGGCCCGCGAGACCGGGGCACATTATGGCGGCGTGCTCTATGTGGATTCGCTGAGCGAGGCGGACGGCCCGGTCCCGACCTATGTGGACCTGCTCACCGTCACCTCCGACACCATCGCCAAGGGGCTGTCGGAAGGGATGACGCAATGACGGCGCCCTTCGCCCTTCCCGCCGCCGCCGAGGCGCTGGACGAGGGAGCTGGCATCCGCGTGCGCGAGGCGACCGTCACCTATCGCAACGGCCACACCGCGCTGAAAGATGCGAGCTTCCAGATCCCCACCGGCACCATCGCCGCTCTGGTGGGCGTCAACGGTTCGGGCAAATCCACCCTGTTCAAGGCCATCATGGGCTTCGTGCGGCTCGCCAAGGGAGAGATCCGGGTGCTGGGTCTGCCTGTCGCCGATGCGCTGAAGCGCAACCTCGTGGCCTATGTGCCCCAATCCGAGGACGTGGACTGGAACTTCCCCGTTCTCGTCGAGGACGTGGTGATGATGGGACGCTACGGCCATATGGGCTTTCTGCGCCGCCCCCGCGCGGCGGACCGAGAGGCCGTGGACGAGGCGCTGGCACGCGTCAATATGAGCGAGTTCCGCAAGCGGCAGATCGGCGAACTTTCCGGCGGGCAGAAGAAGCGCGTCTTCCTCGCCCGGGCGCTGGCCCAGGACGGTCGGGTGATCCTTTTGGACGAGCCCTTCACCGGCGTCGATGTGAAGACCGAGGACCAGATCATCACCCTGCTGCGGGAATTGCGCGACGAAGGGCGGGTCATGCTGGTCTCCACCCACAATCTCGGCAGCGTGCCGGAATTCTGCGACCGCACCATCCTCATCAAGGGCACGGTGCTGGCCTATGGCACGACGGTCGAGACCTTCACGCAGGCCAATCTGGAACGCACCTTCGGCGGCGTCCTGCGCCATTTCGTGCTGAACGAGGCGGGCACCGGTCGCCCGTTGCCGGTCGGGATTCTCACCGACGACGAGCGCCCCCTCTTCCTGGAGGACGGGAAAGCCGCGACCCGCGCCGGCATGAGCCGCGAGGACCCGCGCCCATGAGTGCCCTCCTCGCCGAGCCGTTCGGATATGGCTACATGGTCAACGCCATGTGGGTGTCGGCCTTGGTGGGCGGCGTGTGCGGCTTCCTCTCCTGCTATCTCATGCTCAAGGGCTGGTCGCTGATCGGCGATGCCCTGTCCCATGCCATCGTGCCCGGGGTGGCGGGCGCCTACATGCTGGCTCTGCCCTTTTCCATCGGTGCCTTCTTTTCCGGCGCGCTGGCAGCGGCGGCTATGCTGTTCCTCAACCAGCGCACCAAGCTGAAGGAAGACGCCATCATAGGGCTGATTTTCTCGTCCTTCTTCGGGCTCGGTTTGTTCATGGTGTCGCTCTCGCCGACTTCGGTGAACATCCAGACCATCGTGCTCGGCAACATCCTCGCCATCACGCCGGAAGACACGTTTCAGCTCGCGGTGATCGGCTTCGTCTCGCTGGCGGTGCTGCTGGCGAAATGGAAGGACCTCATGGTGGTGTTCTTCGATGAGAGCCATGCCCGCTCCATCGGGCTCAAGCCCACCGCGCTGAAAATCCTGTTCTTCACCCTGCTCTCCGCCTCCACCGTCGCGGCGCTCCAGACGGTCGGCGCGTTCCTCGTCATCTGCATGGTGGTGACGCCCGGCGCCACGGCCTATCTGCTCACGGACCGCTTTCCGCGCCTGCTCGCCATTGCCGTCGCCATCGGCGCGCTCACCAGCTTCCTCGGCGCCTATGCCAGCTATTTCCTGGACGGGGCGACCGGAGGCATCATCGTGGTGCTGCAGACCCTGATTTTCCTCACGGCCTTCGTCTTTGCCCCCAAGCACGGCATGCTTGCGGCGCGCCGGCGCGCGGCGCAGGCCCTGGAGGGCGCCGCATGAGCGCGCTCGCCCCCCTGCTCGTGCCCTTTCAGTTCGACTTCATGGTGAATGCGCTGGTGATCTCGGTCCTGGTGGCCGTGCCGATGGCGCTGCTGTCCTGCTTCCTGGTGCTGAAGGGCTGGTCGCTCATGGGCGATGCCATCAGCCATGCCATCTTTCCCGGCGTGGTGATTGCCTACATCGTCGGCCTCCCGTTCGCCATCGGCGCCTTCGCCGCCGGCATGTTCTGCGCGGTCGCCACGGGATTTTTGAAGGACAACAGCCGCATCAAGCAGGACACGGTGATGGGCGTCGTGTTCTCCGGCATGTTCGGGCTGGGCCTCGTTCTCTATGTGAAAATCCAGAGCGAGGTGCATCTCGACCACATCCTGTTCGGCGACATGCTCGGCGTGTCCTGGGCGGACATCGGCGGAGCGGCCGCCGTCGCAGCCCTCACCACTGGGATCATCGCTCTGAAATGGAAGGACTTCCTCCTTCACGCCTTCGATCCGGCGCAGGCGCGCGCGGTGGGGCTACCGGTGGGGCTGCTGCATTACGGCCTGCTGGCGCTGATCGCGCTGACCATCGTGGGCGCCCTGCAGGCGGTGGGGCTGATCCTGTCCATCGCCATGCTGATCGCGCCGGGGGCCATCTCCTTCCTGCTGACGCGCCGCTTCGGCCCCATGCTGGCGGTGTCGGTGCTGGTGGCCGCCCTTGGCAGCTTTGCCGGGGTCTATCTGTCCTTCTTCCTGGACAGCGCGCCCGCCCCCACCATCGTCCTGCTTCTGTCGCTGGTGTTCGCCGCCGCTTTTCTCTTCGCCACCCGAAAGGCAGCCCGCACGGAGGCCGGCGAGGCGGGATAAAGCCCGCGAAGAGAACGACCCGAAACGAAAAAAGGCCGCCCGAGGGCGGCCTTAATTCAATCCACGATGCTCCGAAGAACAAGGCTTCTCGTTGGTTGCGGGGGCAGGATTTGGTCAATCCCATACACTTTTGCAACCAGTCGTGATCCCTATCCGTTCTCGGTAGGGCAATTGTTTCAACCGCTCACCACCCATAGGTTGATTGAGCCGCCGCTATCGCCGTAGATTGCGGCGGCTTTTGCGTGCCTGGGGGGGGATGTCGTGCGGAAAATCATTTGGAGCATCGTCTTTCTGGTGGTGTGCGGGCTGGGGAGCACCAGTGCGTCGCTGGCCGCGAACACCCCTTGCTCGGGCAAAAAGGGCGGCGTCGCCTACTGCCGTGGTGGCAAGTTCGTCTGCAATGACGGATCGACAAGCGCGTCGAAGAAGACCTGCAGCGGCAGTTCCGCCTCCGACGAGGACGACGAGGACGATAGCCCTCCGAAACAGACCTCCAGCAAGCGCACGCTGGACAGCACGCCTCAGCCGTTCACCGGGAAAAACTGATGATCTTGGTCCTCCCCATAGCGCTTGGGCTGGCATTGTTGGGGGGACCCGCGTCCGCCGAACCTCTCATGGGCCGCGCCTCGGTGATTGACGGGGATACGATTGAAATCCACGGCGAGCGAATCCGCCTGGAGGGGATCGACGCACCGGAGAGTCGGCAGACATGCACCGACCGCGAGACCGGTGATCAGATCCGATGCGGGCAGAGATCAGCCCTGTGGCTGGCGCACATGATCGGAGAGAAACCCGTCGCCTGCACCGAGAGCGGCCGCGACCGCTACAAGCGTGTGCTGGCGCATTGCACCGTGTCAGGGCAGGATATCGGCGCCGCAATGGTGGCGGCCGGCTGGGCCTTGGCCTTCGTCCGATACAGCCGCGAGTACGAGGCACAGGAGGCGACGGCGCGCGATGCGAGGGCCGGCATCTGGCAGTGGGAATTCGTCGCGCCCTGGGACTGGCGCCAAGGGCAGCGCCAGCGGTGATATCGCTGCGCTGCTCCGCCGTCCGGCCCTGTCTCGCCCGGCGAATCAAAACCGCTGGGACGGCCCCTGGACATCGCGGCACGCGCATCTGGTCAAATGGCTGACGTCCTGGGGCCTCTTAGCCGCAATTGGCGGTGCGTTATGGCTGATAGTGCTGGGGGCGCCGGCCGCTAAGCTGTGGCAATGGCTTGCGGGCTAGCCGCCACCATTCAGCCTAGGTGCCGTCATCGTAGAACAGGCGTTCTCGCACCGCGTGCCCGGCTTGGTCAGGCGCGGGCTCTTGCATAAGATCAGCATAAATCACCCCACAAAAATCCTGAAGCTTGCGCAGCTTCTTCGGGCGTCCGCGCCCGCACTCCAAAAGGTCCAGCATGGCATGGAGGTCAATGTCTGGCCCGAGCCGCGCCGCAAGACGCGCCACTCGATAGCCCTTCAGGTAGGGACATCTCCAGCAGCGGACTTTCACCACGACATAGGGATAGTCCACCAGCCGGCGAACCTCTCGCAGAGCCATTCAGTTGCCCTGCACGTCCGAGAGGCGAGCCAATGGCAGACGCCTCTCGTACCCGGCGGACGTCCTGCGGGACATCTCGTGCTCCAGGTAGGCCTGCCCCACCAGCAGTGCCCGGATGGTCTCGCGCGCGTCCCCGTCGCAGGTCGCAAGCGCCTGGTCGATATCCGCTTCGCTGACGTCAAAAGGGCTGGTGGGGACTGGCTTCGGCTCGCTCGCCATGGCGCTCTCCTGTCTCGTTAGCGCCTATCGATTCCACGAGAACAAAAATAGAACAAGACGCTACATATTGGGGTCTAGGCCCGTTACAACCAGATTCTCCCGAGCGCGGGACATCAACTCCAGCATGGGCCGTTCAACCGACCGCGCCAATCTGGATGCGATTTTTTGAAGTGTGGAACTTTCAGTTGATATTTTGCCTTGATACCATCAAATTGATGGTGCTTTAACTCGCGCGTGAGAGGCTGAATGTCAGGCGACGTAATACCGTTGGCTCTGG
>JASBUY010000397.1 GCA_030147645.1 Aquabacter sp.
TTCGTGGCCGCTGTGGCCGGCTTGGCCGGCTTCGCGCGCGTGGCGGTGACGATGCCCACAAGGACCAGGGCATAGCCCGCGCCGTGATACCATTCGAGCCGCTCGCCCAGGAGCAGGATGGCGAGCGCGGAGCCGAACACCGGCATCAAATGGAAGAAGGGCGCGGCCCGGTTGGCGCCCACCAGTTCCACGCCCCGGTTGAAGCACAGATAGGCCAGCAGCGCCGGGAATAGGCTGACATAGAGGATCACGCCGAAGGTCGTCAGATCCGGCGAGAGGGTCACGCCCTGCTGCGCCTCCCACACCGCGAACGGTACCAGCAGCAGCGCCCCCAACGCCATGATGGCGGTGAGGAAGGAGAGCGCGCCGAGCGCGGGCCGCACCCGCAGGATAGCCGCGTAGAAGCAATAGATCAGCAAAGCGGTGATGATCCACACATCGCCGATATTGGGCTTCAAGTGCAGCAGCACATCGAGATCGCCCTCGCTAACGATGGTGAGCACGCCCAGCAGCGACAGAAGGATGCCGGCCATCTGGCCGAGCGACAGGCGGTCCCTGAACAGGACCAGGCTCCACAGCGCGATCAGGAGAGGAGACACGGACTGCACCAGGAGGCCGTTGAGCGCCTTGGTATATTGCAGGCCGTAATAGCTCATGGCGTTGTAGCACGCGATGCCGGATGCCGCGAGCACGGTCAGGATCGGCAGATGGCGCACGATGATGGGCCAGTCCGCGCGCACCTGCCGCCAGGAAAAGGGCAGGATCAGCACCGCCGCGAGACCCCAACGGACGCAGGCGAGCGTCACGGGCGGGATCTGCCCGGCAATGGCGCGCCCCAGGACCATGTTCGTGGACCAGAGCAAAGCGGTGACGGTGAGCAGGAAATACGGCGCGTCATACAGGCGCTTGCCGAGGCGGGTGAGCAAAGGGGCAGCCATGGGGTTTCCTCGATGCGAGGGGTTTAGCCGCCCACGCGCCGATGCAAAAGCAAGAGTTTCGAAATCAACCTATCAGTGAAGCTTATGAAATTCAGACAGGCCGCAGGGCAGAGCGGTTTCAAGCTTAAGCTGAGCCTTTAGAGATTGTGCAGCGGTGCCGGCTTCCGGCCGGCACCTTGCTAGGGCGCGAAGAAATTCTTCAGCCCGCCCTCCTGGAGAAGCAGGTAGGAGGTGGGATTGTCCGGGCAAAGCCCGCCCGCGCATTCGAGCACAGTGGAGACGCCGTTTCCGAGCGCCATGATAAGGCCGAGCCCCAGGGCGGCGAGCGCAAGACCGCTCCAGGTGGGCAGGCCGGGATCGAAGCTGAACTGGCGATCGAACAGAAGCAGCGCCGCCGCCCCGACGATCACCACGGCGAACACAATGGCCGCCCAAGTGTAGAAATGCAGCCCCAGGAAGGGCGCGCCGAATCCGGGATCGCCGGGCGCGATATGGAGCAGCATCTGGCGCACCGCGACCGTGAAGCCGACGGCGGCGGCGAGGATCATGAGGCCGTAATGGCTCGGCCGGGGGCCGAAGCGCACATTGAGCGCCAGCGCCGCCGCAACGCCGACGAAACCCGCTCTCTGCAGCAGGCAGAGCGGGCAGGGGAGTTCGCCGAAGGCGAGCTGGTCCACGAAGGCGACCATCAGCACCGCGCAGATGCCGAGGAGCCCGAGCGCATTGAGGGTGCGGGAGAGAGCGGGCGTCATGGCAGCCTCACAGCGAAATGGCGAGCGCATCCGTCGCGTGGAATTTGAACAGGACCAGCGTCGCGATCAGCGAGAGCGCCAACAGGGCGATGGAGAGGCGCCTTTGCCCGGCCAGGATGCCGACAAAGGCCAGGGTGAAGCCGAAAAAGGGCAGGCTCATCATCGCGCGGCGTTCCTCGCTGTCCGGCGCGTCAGCCCGCGCTCGGCCCTTGGATGCGCAGCGTACGGAGCTTCCCCGATCCGCGAAAGCCCGGGCAGCGCGCTTTCCCTCTTTCCGGCGCGGGTGGTCAGCCTCGGGCAAGGCGCGTCGGCGAGAGTGGGCTACGCTTGGGTAAGGGGGAACCGCTCATGGTTGTCGTCGCGGACAAGATCCTGCGAATCATCGGCCCCACCGGGCGCCCCTCCATCACGGCCGCGCTGTCCAAGCTGGTGGTTCGCGAACGCGCGCTCGAAGGGCAGTTGCGCGAGGAAAAAAGCGCGGCGCGCCCCGATGACGCCGCCGCCCAAGCCGAGATCCGCGCGAAGGAGGACGCGCTGCGCGAGGTCCGCAAGAAGATCGAGGCCCTGAAAGCCCAGATCGCGGAGCTGGACGCGCAGGAGAAAAAAGAGGCCCGCGCCGCCCAGGCGGTTCGCGAGGTGCAGGCCAAGACCGGCATCTTCTAGAGCGTGCGCCGATCCGTCCACAGTCCCGGCTGATCGGATAGGCGGCCTCTATCAATAGTTAAAGCGCGACGAACAGTGCGGGCCCGTGAGCAGATCACGCCGGCCCACGCAGCCAATTCGCCCTCCGCCGCACAAGACCAGGCGGGCGAGTCAGGCGTTTTTGCCGACCCTTGCGATTTGCACGCAAGTCTTGGCGCCCTGTCGGCACTGGCGTGGGGCGGCGCGGAACGCGGTCGTTCCGGTGCCCGCTCGGCCGTCCGCACGAATCGGTGGTGCTGCAAAAGATGAACGATTTATGTCGTTGTCATTTATTGAAAATATTTCTGAGCTACGCTACCGGGGTACGCGCGCTGCGCTATGCTCCGCGTGGGGCGATTGTGAAGGGGCGATGTGATGTCCACCTATAAACTGCACATTGACGAAGACGCCGTGGCGGCTCCCGAGGCCGCTGTCGCGTCCGAGCCGGTTCCCGCGAGCGGATCGGACGATCTGGTCGGCAAGACCGCGACCATCGCCGTGGTGGCGGCGGGCGTTGCGCTGTTCGAAGTGGCCCTCATCCCCGGCATGGTGATCGGCGTCGCTGCGGCCCTCGCTCCGAATTTCCTGCCCAAGGTCGGCGCGCGCATGAAGCCCATGCTGCACACCGCCGTGCGCGGCGCGTACAAGGTCGGCAACAAGGCCCGCTCCGCCGTGAGCGAAGTGCAGGAACAGTTTCACGACATCGCCGCGGAAGTGAAGGCCGAGCAGGTGGCCGAGGCCCATCAGGCCCACCAGGCTCCCGCCGCCGCGCCCAAGCACTGAGGCGGCGCCAGCCCGCATAAGCGGTGCGCGCGGGGACGCTGGGCCGCGCGACCGCTGGAGAGACTGCGGCCTTCCCGCGAAGGCTGCAGGGATCGCCATTGTTTTCGTCCATCAGGCAGGGTCGTCGGACAGTTCAAAGGGGGCGCGCGTGGGTGAAACCGAACTCGAAGGACCGCAAGGCGCTGCCCCGGCCCGCGCCGAGGGCGCACCCGCCGCGTCCGAGGCCGACGCACCGCGCAAGGTCAAGAAGATGAGCCTGCGCATCGTCCATCAGGTTCCGGGCCGCGTCCGCTTGAAGGTGCGCAAGGGCAAATCCCATCCCGAGCTTCTCGCCCTGTATCAGGACCTCTTCTCCAAGATGCCGGGCGTCGCGAGCGTGGAGGCGCGGCCCGACAGCGGCAGCCTCATCCTTCATTATGACGTGCGTCAGGAAAAGGTCTTCTCGGACCAGTTCGGGCAGCTCTGCCAGTCCCACGCCATCCAGGGCGCCGCGCCCCGGCTCGGCGATGAGGTGGAACAGATTGCCAGCAAGATCGAAGCCGAGGCCAAGTTCCTCGCCGAGCGCTCCGAGTTCGCCAAGAACACCGTCGATTTCTTCAAGAAGGTCGACTACGAGCTCAAGGTCTCCACGGACAACGTGCTCGACCTGAAAGTCGTTCTGGTGGGCGGTCTTGCGGTCTACACCTTCCTCGAACTGGGCGCCGGGGCGGCCACGCCCATGTGGGTGACGCTCGGCCTGTTCTCCCTCAACCATCTGGCGGAGCTGCAGACGCAGAATCATCAAGCCCCGGCCATGGTCGCGGCCCGGGCCTAGGCGTGTCGCACCGCGCCCATACGGTGAACCGTTCTCTTTCATGATTTAGCGGCTGGTCCTTCGCCCGCGCTCCGGCGTGCCGGCAGAGATCAGTTCCCACAAGACCGTCTGCGGGATCGAGGCGCAGTTCGATGGATTTCAAAGTCTGCCATTCCATGCCGGGGCGCATCCGCCTCAGCACGCCGCTTCTCGCCCATCCCTCCGCCTTTGCCACTGCCACGCTGTCTTGGCTGGAGGCCCAATCCTGGGTCAAAAGCGCCCGCGTGAATTACGGCTGCGCGAGCCTCATTCTGGAATATGACCCCACGCGGCAGGCCGACCTTGAGACCACGCTCGGCCTCATCCGTCATCTGAGCGTGGACGACCTCGAAGCGTTTCTCGCGTCCGCCGCCAAAGCTCCGGAGGCACATGCGGCGCAGCAGCCAAAGGCGGTCTCGCGGCGCCAGCCTTTGACATTGCCGACCGTTTCGCTCGGCCTCGCCTTGATCCCGCACCCGCTGGCCTTTGCGGTCAACATCCCTTTGACCCTCTACAACGCGCTGCCGATCTTCAAGCGCGCCTGGCATGTCTGGAGCACGGAGAAGCGGCTGAATGTCGACTTCCTCGATACCCTCGCCATCTCGGCCTCCCTGGCCCAGGGCAATCCGGTGGCAGGCAGCATCATCGTGTGGCTGGTGCGGCTCGGGGATTGGATCCGCGACCTCACCGCCGCCGGCTCCAAGCGCGCGGTGCGCGAATTGCTCGAATTCCGGGGCAAGAGCGCCTGGGTCATGCGCGACGGCGTGGTGGAATCCATCCCGGCGGAAGACCTCCAGGTGGACGACCATGTGGTGGTCTATCCCGGCGAGATGATCCCGGTGGACGGCGAAATCCTGCGCGGCCACGCCACCATCGACCAGAAGACCATCACCGGCGAGGGGCTGGCGGTGTCGCGCGGCGTGGGCGATCAGGTGTTCGCGGCCTGTATCGTCCAGGAGGGGCAGATCACCATTCGCTCCAAGCGGGTGGGGGACGACACCACCGCCGGGCAGATCGCGCGTATTGTGGAATCCAATCCCGCCGGCGACACCCGCATGCAGAATCATGCAGAGCGCTTCGCCGATCGCCTCGTCGTGCCCACCGTCGGGCTCGCCGTGGGCACCGCCTTGCTCACGCGGGATTTCAACCGCTTCCTGTCGCTGGTGATCGTCGATTATGGAACCGGCATCCGCGTCGCCGCGCCGACGTCGGTTCTCTCCTCCATGACCCATGCCGCGCGCTCCGGCAT
>JASBUY010000423.1 GCA_030147645.1 Aquabacter sp.
GCTGGACATGGGCGTGCCGGTGGGAGCGGGCACCGATGCCACCCGCGTCGCCTCCTATAATCCCTGGGTCTGTCTCTCCTGGCTGGTGACCGGCAAGACATTGGGCGGGCTTTCGCTTTATCCCGCCGCGAACCTCGTGGACCGCGAAACGGCCTTGCGCCTCTGGACCGAAGCGAACACCTGGTTTTCCAGCGAGCCCGGAAAGAAGGGCCAGATTAAACAGGGCCAGCTTGCCGACCTTGTGGTTCTCTCGGACGATTATTTCCGCGTGCCGGGGGAGGCGATCCAGGACATCACCTCGGTCCTCACCCTGCTGGGCGGCAAGGCGGTGCATGGGGCAGGGGACTTCACCTCCCTCGCGCCCGATTTGCCGCCTCCCATGCCCGACTGGTCACCCGTGCGCCGGTTCGGCGGCTATCAGGAGCGCGCCGCCGCGGTGAACCGCAATGCCTTCGCCGCCGCCTGCGGCTGCGGCACCGCCTGCGGCGTGCACGGCCACGCCCATTGGGGCGCATGGGGCGCGCAATTGCCGGTGTCCGACGCCCCGGGCTTCCTGGGCGCGCTGGGCTGCGCCTGCTGGGCGGTGTGACGCCGCCTGAGAGGGTGACCCCAGGAACGGCGCCCCTCCGGCTCGCCCAAAGCCGGCCGGAGGGGACGAGAGGAGCGAGAGATGAGCCAACCCCACAGCGGCGCCGTCGCGCCCGCCGGTGCCCCGCGGGGCGCGTTCGCCCCCTTGCGGCAGAAGGTGTTCGCCGTGCTCTGGGGCGCGGCCATCCTCGGCAATACGGGAAGCTTCATCCGCGACGTGGCGAGCGCCTGGCTGGTGACCGATCTCTCCGCCTCCCCGACCGCCGTCGCCGCCGTCCAGGCCGCCTCCCTTTTGCCGGTCTTCCTGCTCGCCATGCCGGCGGGGGTCCTGTCCGACATCTTGGACAAGAGGCGGTTCCTGATCGCCATTCAAGTGGGGCTCGCCTGCGTGAGCCTCACTTTGATGGTGCTGTCCTATAGCGGCCTCATGAGCGTTTCCGCCTTGATCGGCCTGACCTTTGTCGGGGGCATCGGGGCGGCCTTGATGATGCCGACCTGGCAATCCATCGTGCCGGAACTGGTGGCGCGGGAGGATCTGAAGAGCGCCGTCGCGCTCAATTCGCTCGGCATCAATGTGGCACGCGCCATCGGCCCGGCGGCGGGCGGCCTGCTCCTCGCCTCGCTCGGCGCGGCCGTGACTTACAGTGCGGACGTCGCCAGCTATCTGGTGGTGATTGCGGCGCTCATCTGGTGGCGGCGCCCCGCACGCGCGCAGGACGATCTCGACGAGCGCTTCGCCGGGGCCTTCCGGGCCGGGCTGCGCTATGCGCGCTCCAGCCGCGAATTGCATGTGGTCCTGGTTCGCGCGGTCTTCTTCTTCGCCTTCGCCAGCGCGGTCTGGGCCTTGCTGCCCCTGGTGGCGCGCGACCTTCTGAAAGGAGATGCGGCCTTTTACGGCCTGCTGCTCGGCGCCATCGGCCTCGGCGCCATTGGCGGGGCGGTGGCGCTGCCGCGCCTGCGGGCGCGCTTCGGCGCCGATCTGCTGGTGCTGTTCGCCGCCCTGGTGACGGCGGCGGCCACCGTCGCGCTCGCCTTGGAGCCGCCGCGCTGGGTGGCGCTGGTGATCCTGCTGGGTGTGGGCGCGGCCTGGATCACGGCGCTCACCGTGCTCAATGCGACCGCGCAGGCGATCCTGCCCAATTGGGTGCGCGGGCGCGCCCTCGCCGTCTATCTGACCGTGTTCAACGGGGCCATGGCAGGCGGCAGCGTCACATGGGGCCTGGTGGCCCAGGAAGGCGGGCTGCGGCTCGCCTTGATCCTGTCCGCCGGAGGCCTTGCCCTCGCGGCCCTCTTCTTCCATCGCCTGCGTCTGCCCACGGGCGAGGCGGACCTGACCCCGTCCATGCACTGGCCCGAGCCAGCCTTGGCCGAACCGGTGGACAATGACCGCGGCCCCGTCCTGATCCTCATCGAATATCGCGTTGTGCGGGCCGACCAGCCGGCATTCCTGCGGGCCCTGCGGCGTCTGTCCGGCGCACGGCGGCGGGACGGCGCCTATCTGTGGGGCGTCACAGAGGATGCGGCTGATCCCGAACTGGTGGTGGAGTGGTTCATGGTGGAATCCTGGGCCGAACATCTGCGCCAGCACCGCCGGGTCTCCAAGGCGGATGCCGATGTGCAGACGGCGGCCCGCGCCTTCCATTCGGGCGATCATCCCCCGGTGGTGCGCCACCTTCTCGCCTTCGATCCGTCCTTCGGCCCGTCACATGGACCGACGCAGGCAGACAGTGTGTCTAACCCGCCAGCGCCAGAGTGAAGAAGAAGGTGCTGCCCTCTCCGGGTCGCGAGCGGGCCGCCAATTGCCCACCATGCGCCTCAATGATGGACCGGCAGATGGCGAGGCCGATGCCCATGCCCGACGCCTTCGTCGTGAAGAAGGGCTGAAAAATCCGGCCCAGCAGCGTCTCGTCCATCCCGGTCCCGGTGTCGGTGATGCTGAGTCGCACGCCCCCGCTTTCATAGACGGTCGCGACCGTCAGGCACCGGCGCACGGGATCGATGCCGGACATGGCGTGCAGGGCATTTGTGATGATGTTGAAGATCACCTGCTGCATCTGCACGCGATCCACCATGACCGCGCCCTCGCCCCGCGAAAGCCGGGTCTCGATCCGAATGGCATGGGCCTCGAGATCTTCGCGGGTGAGGCGCAGGACATCGTCCACGATGTCGTCCAATTGCGCGGGCGCGAGCTGTGTCGGTGCCTGCCGGGCGAGGGCGCGCAACGAGGTGACAATATCGGCCGCCCGCGTCGCTCCGGCGCGGATGCGCTCCAGCGCCTGTGTCGTCTCGTGCACATCCGGCTGCGCGCGGCCGACCCAGCGCTTGGCGGCGTCCGCGTTGGCGACGATGCTGGCGAGCGGCTGATTGATTTCGTGGGCGATCGAGGCGGCATAGCTCTCGATGGCCGAGGCCCGTGTGGAGCGCGCGAGTTCCGCCCGCGCCTCGCGCAAGGCGAATTCGGCATCCTGCCGGCGCGCATTCTCGTCCGCCAGGTCCTGGTAGAGCCGCGCGGAATCGAGGGAAATGGCTGCCTGCGGGGCGAGGATTTCCAGCATGGCGATGCGTTCGGGCGTGAACACGCCGCTCGCCTGGTCATTCTCCAGGTGCAGGATGCCCACCAGCGTCCCGCGCTTCATCAAGGGCAGACAGAGCACGGACCGCGCCGACCGCGCGGCACAGTCCTCGGCGGCGGGCACCGCGCGGGCCGCATCGCCGAGCACCAAGGGTTTGCCCGTGCGCAGCACGGTGTTCAAAACCGACAAAGGCAGGTCTCGGGCGGTGGGAAGGGCCGAGCGCAGCTCGACCTTCACCGTGTCCGACGTGCTGTGGGCGCTCGCCTCGATCACCGGTTCGCCGCCGCGCATCAAGAGCAGGAGGCCGGAACGGGCGCCGGCATGGCGGATCATGTCCCGCATCAAGGTCCGGACCACCTGTTCAAGGCCGATCTCTTCCGCGAGAGCCTGTGCGCTGCGGGTGATGACCGACAGGTCGAGGTCCCCTTGGGTCTGCGGCGCGCGCGTCGTCCCGTCCTCGCTCGGCAGCGGAAACGCCCGGCGCAGTTGCAGCACCTTTCCCGCCGCGCCCCAGCGTCGATATCCCTCAAGCGCCGCCTCGACATAAGCGGCCGCAGCCCGGGCCAGTCCTGCATCCCGGCAGCAGCGGGCTGCGAGTTCGTTGGCAAGGGCCTGTTCGTGGTCGAAGCCCGCCGCGCCTGCCGCCTGTGCCGCCCGTTCGAAATAGGAGAGCGCCGTCGTCGCATCGCCCGACAGCCGCGCGGCCTCTCCCTCCAGCAGCAGATGCTTGCCGCCGAAGGTGGCGGGTGTCATCTCCGCCCATTGGGCAAACCGCGTGCGGATCTCAGAGAGGGCATTCAGCGCCTCGTGAGGGGCGGTGCGCGCCTGTGCCGAGCCGGCGCGCGCAAGGGCGTAGAACAAGGCGCACAAGGCCGTGTCGATATGGGCCGGGGCCGCCCAGCGCAGGCGCATCGCCTCTTCGAGGTGGTGGAGCGCGGCCTCCCTGTCCTCGAACATGAAGGCGGTGATTCCGGCATAATTGCGCGTCCAGAACAGGGTCGGGATCGAGCCGATGTCGGTGCGCGCGACCACGCGGTCCGGATCGTAGCGTCCGGTGATGAGGGTGTCCGACAGCGTATGCTGGGCCGACAGGATATGCTCGATGTCCCGGTAGCCCACCTCGCGGGTCCAGCGCAGCCCCTCCTCGATGTCCGCCCGCGTGGTGTCGAGCGGCGCTCCGAGCGCGAGGAGGTCTGAGGCGATATGGTTGCGGGCATAGCAGGCCATGCCGAGGTCACCCGCCGCGCGACCGACCGTTGTCGCTTCGCGGGCCAGGGCGAGCGCGAAATGCAGGGGGCGCGTCCAGACCGCCACCTGATCGAGCGCCAGCAGCGCTGCGGTGCGCTGCGCCTCATAGCCGTCGCGCTGCGCCAGTTCGCGCGCCTGCAGGCCATAGGCGGCACCGTCGTGATAGGCGCCGTACTCATGCGCGCTCAGCACGCCGAACCAGGCGAGGCCATAGGCGGATTCCGGCGTCGTCCCGTGCGCGAGCGTGAGGTCCACGATCTTGATCACGTGGAGAAGCCTCAGCGGGCTTTCCACGAAAAAGGTGGAGATCAGGGTGGAGAGCAAGGCGAGGGCGGAGCGCATGGCCGGATCAGAGGCTTCGGGCAGACCGGCAAAATTTGCGACGCCGTGCGCCTCCAGCCTGGCGCGGCAAGCGCGATAGGCGGCGTCCAGCGCCTCGGGGCTCGGGTCGTGCTCGAGCGGGACGCCGAGGAGGGCAAGACCGCTCAAGGTGGCTTCGATGGCGCGCTCATAGTCGGACTGGAGCGTATGGGCGATGGCTTTGAGGCGAAACACGTCCGCCTGGTCGATGGGGCGCCACGTGTTCGCGAGCAATGCGTCGGTCGCACGCAGGGCGTCCTCGATCCGCGCCTGGGCAAGGAGCCCGTCGCAATGGAGCCATTCCACCTCGAAGACCAGCGCCTCCTGGTCGATGCGCCAGGCGGGATCGATCAGGTCGCGGGCAAGCCGGATGTAGCTGAGGGCCTGAGCCGCCGCGCCCGAATGGCGCGCGCGCCGGGCCGCATGGCGCAACACCCGCACGAAGGACAGCCGCTCGCTCTGTGACAGGTCGCTGGGCGTGCAGCGCTCGATGTGCATGGCGATGTCGAACGCGGTTTCGGGCGCATCGTCTCCATAAGCCGCGATCATCTGCCGGGCGATAAGACGATGTTCCTGAGCCCGCACCTCGAGCGGGGTCAGGGCATAGGCTGCCTCCAGCACCTTGTCGTGCGCGCCGTGAAAGGCCCCCTGGCTGCGCCGAACGAGCCCGGCCTCCGCAAGCGGCGCCGCGGCGCGTTCCACGGCCTCCGGGTCCTCGCCCAGAACGAAGGGCACGAG
>JASBUY010000450.1 GCA_030147645.1 Aquabacter sp.
GGGTGAGTGTCCCCACCATGACGATGTCGAGAACGCCGCGCGACTTGGCATGCGCGGACACCGTTCCGAGCGAGCCGACGCGGAACCACACATGGGGATAACGTTCCAGCGCGGGGTCAGCGAATCCTGTCATGAGAAACAGGACCACTTCGCGCCCCTCCGCTCGCGCCGCCTCGGCGACTGCGGCGGGAAAGGCACCGCCGCCGGCGACGATTCCGAGAGGTCCGCGCGCCGACGCCATGTCACGGTCCTTGCCGGTTTCTGGACCCGGCGCACGCATCTCTTATGCCTCGCCGACGACGCCGCGTGCGGGCTGGCAAAGCGGCCGTTTCACGCCCGCATCGATGAACGTGACCAGGATGCGCGCGAAGTCCGAGGTTTCCGCCCGTTCGCGCAGCCGCGCAACCCGCTCCTCGAACACGCCTTCTCCAAAAAACAATTCGCGGTAAGCGGCACGCGCGGCATGCAGGTCGGACTTGGAATAACCACGCCGCTTCATCCCGATGGTGTTCAGGCCGACCAGCCGTGCCGCCTGCCCGAGCGCATAGCCGAAGGGAATGACATCCTCGCGCACGCCCGTGATGCCGCTGATCATGGCCTGCGCGCCGATGCGCGTGAATTGGTGAACCGCGCACTGGCCACCGAGGAAGACGAAATCGCCGACCTCCACATGGCCGCCGAGCACCGCATTGTTTGCGAAGATGACATTGTTGCCGACCTGGCAATCATGGCCCACATGGGACCCTGTCATCATCATGCACTGATCGCCGATGCGGGTGACGCCGCCGCCGCCTGCCGTACCGATATTCGCGGTCGCATGCTCGCGGATGACGCAGTCCGTGCCGATCAGGAGCTGGGTGGGCTCACCCTTGTAGTGGACCGATTGCGGAGGCGTCCCTAGCGATGCGAAGGGGTAGATTTCCGTTCGCGCGCCGACCGTCGTCGCCCCCTGGATATTGACGTGGGAATGGAGCTTGACCCCCGCCTCAAGAACCACGTCGGGTCCGACCACCGAGAACGGGCCGACGACAACGTCGTCCGCCAGGCGTGCACCGTCCGCAACGCGGGCGAGAGGATCAATCAGAGCCACATCAAAATCCGGAAATCATGGCGCCCACGCGCGCCTCGGCCACCAATTCGCCGGCGACCCGCGCTTCGCCGCGATACCACCACATGTTGCGGCGTTTGGCCTGCTTGAACATATGGTATTCCAACACGTCACCCGGAACCACCGGGCGCCGGAACTTGGCTTCGTCGATGGTCATGAAATAGACGAGCGGTGCCGGCTGGTCCTTCGGGATTCCACCATTGGCCAGGATGCAGATCACGCCCGCCGTCTGCGCCATACCCTCGATAATGAGCACGCCCGGCATCACAGGATTTCCAGGGAAATGGCCTTGGAAATGCGGCTCGTTGACCGTGACATTCTTGACGCCGACACAGGACAGATCGCCGTCGATACGCTCGATTCGATCCACCAGCAGAAACGGATAGCGGTGGGGCAGGCAGGACAGGATGCTCTGGATGTCGGCGACGCCGAGAACCTTCTGGACTTCTGTTCCACCGTCAGCCGTCACTGTGAGATTGTCGCTCATAGATTCCCGCCCTCCCCCGAGCGATGGGCGCCTGCCTCGGCGAGGCGCTTCAGCGTATTGATTTCGCGGAACCACTCCCGCACGGGCTTAGCCGGCGATCCACCCCACCGCACGCCCGGTGGCACGTCATCTTTCACATTGCTGGAGGCGGCGATCTGAGCGGCATCCCCAATGGTGACGTGGCCGATGACCCCCACTTGGCCGCCGAGCATGACAAAGTCGCCCAGCGTTGTGCTGCCGGAAATTCCAGTTTGCGAGACGATGATGCAGTGGCGGCCGATCACGACATTATGGGCAATCTGCACCAGATTATCGATCTTCGTGCCCTCTCCGATCACCGTGTCGCGCAGGGCACCGCGGTCGATGGTGCTGTTGGCGCCGATCTCCACCTCGTCCTGCAGAACCACACGGCCGATCTGCGGCACCTTGAGGTGGCCGCGCGGGCTCGGCTGATACCCGAACCCATCCTGCCCCAGGCGAGCGCCGGGATGGACGATGACGCGATTGCCCACCAGCGTATGGATGAGGCTTGCGCCGGGGCCGATGGCGCAGTCGCGCCCGATCCGGACATGGGGGCCGATGACCGCACCGGCGCAGACCACCGTGCCTGAACCAATCTCAACGTGTGGGCCGATGACGGCACCGGGATCAATGGTGACGCCATCCTCCAGACGCGCGCTTGGATGGATGATGGCACCGGGCGCGATTCCGTCCTGGTCGAAAATCGGCTGGGGTCGCAAGGCGGTCGGGAAGAGCGTCCGCGAAACCGCAACGAAGGCGTTTCCGGGACGTGGGGAGACCAGCGCGACAACCCCTTCGGGCACGGCGCCGGCAAACTTCTCCGTGGTGATGCACACTCCCGCCCGGGTCGCCTTCAGGTCGCCCAGATAGCGGGCCGAGTCGAAAAAGGCGAGGTCGTCCGCCCCCGCATCCGCGAGCGTAGAGACGCCACGGATCTCGCGCGAAACCGCCTCCTCCGTGGCGCGGCGCGCGCCGCTCAGGGAGATGACCTCTTCCAGCGCGAGCGGCCGAGGAAGCGGAAAGAAACGTGGATCGCTCATGAGCCCAAACGCAAAGCGGGCGCCGCGCGCAGAACGCCGGCGCCCGCGTGAGAGGAATTCAGATCAGAACCGGGTTCCGCCGGAGAAGCGGAAAGCCTGGGTCTGGTCGTACTGAGCCTGGGACAGGACCCATGCATAGTCGAATCGCAGGGGACCGAAGGGCGACTGCCAGATCAAGCTCGCGCCGACCGAGGAGCGGACCCCGTTGTCGTCGGCCACGCAGACCGCACCGGTGGCATTGGTGGAACCGGCCGGGCAGATCGTGTTGTTCGGCGCGTTGATGAAGGTCGTCGGACCCGTGTAATCCCAAAGCGAACCTGCGTCGAAGAAGATCGCGCCCTTCAGGCCGATATCCTTCGGCAGGAAGCTGATGGGGAACTGCACTTCAGCCGAGGTGCCCCAATAGGCGGTGCCGCCCAGCGAATCCAGTTCTGCAGAGGCAATATCGCGCGGACCGATACCGGAGGGCGCAAAGCCACGCACCAGGTTCGGACCCATGAAGAAGTTGTCCATGATCCGGAGGTCCTGGTCGCCCCAGGCCGTCACATAACCCGCCTGGCCGCGCAGCATGAGCACCCAGTCGTTGAAGAGCGGGTAGTAGTAGCGCAGGTCGCCGGTGGTGCGGACGAAGTTCACATCGCCGCCGAGACCCGCGAAATCCTGCTTCAGTTCGGCATAGAGGCCCGACGTCGGATTGAGGTTGCTGTCCAAGCCATTGAACGAGAGCGTGTAGCCGGCAACCGAGGTGATGGTCGCACCCTGAGCCACGGCTTCAATCACCGCCCAGGACGCATAACCGGCCGGGCAGGTGTAATAGACGTACCAGTCGTCGCCGCAGTCGAGGCTCAGATCGCGCTGATAGAGATTGTAGCGCAGCGCAAGGGTGACTTCGTCCGTAATGGGCAGGCCGAAGCGGATGCCGCCAACAACCGTCTGGCTGTCATACGAGGTGTAGTTGGTCGCACTGGTTTCCTTCCAATAGAAGTCGAAACCAGCGGCCAGACGGTAGCCGAGGAAGTAAGGCTCGGTGAAGGAGAACTCCGCGCCCTGCGCATTCTCGCCGAACGAGCCGGATACGCGGACATACTGGCCACGGCCAAGGAAGTTCTTCTCACCGAGCGAGACTTCGCCGATGAAGCCGTCGGACGTCGAGTAACCGCCGGACACTGCGAACTCACCCGTGGGCTGATCTTCCACATCCACCACCAGGATAATGCGGTCGGGCGCGGAGCCGGGCTCGTTGGTGATCTTGACGGTCTTGAAGTAGCCAAGATTGCGCAGACGACGCTCGGCGCGGTCCACCATCACGCGGTTATAGGCATCGCCTTCGCCGAGATCGAACTCGCGGCGGATAACCCAATCGCGGGTGCGGGTGTTGCCGCGGATTTCGATGCGCTCGATGTAAACGCGCGGTCCTTCTTCCACCACGAAGACCACGTTGATCTTGCGGGTCTCGAAGTCGCGATCGCCGCGCGGACGCACCTGAGCGAAGGCGTAACCCCGCTTGGAGACTTCGATGGTGATATTCTCCACCGACTTCTCGACCAATTCGGCATTGTAGACCTGACCCGAGCTCATGCGCAGCGCGTTGCGCAGGGTCGCGGCCGGAACGTCGCGGATGTTGGACACGACATCGACGGTGCCGAACGTGTACTGCGGACCCTCATCGAGGGTGAAGGTGATGACATAATTCTTGCCATCCGGCTCCAGCTCGGCGGTCGCCGCGAGGATGCGGAAGTCCGCATAGCCATTCTTCAAATAGAAGCGGCGCAGGAGCTCCTGGTCGGCATTGACGCGGTCGGCGTCATACACGTCGGTCGACTTCAGGAAAGACAGCCAGTTCGTCGTCGTGGTGGTGATCACGTCCTTCAGCTTGAAGTCCGAGAACGCCTTGTTGCCGATGAACTTGATGTCCTTGATGCCAATCTTCTCGCCTTCGTTGATCTCAAAGACGAGATCGACGCGGCCATTGCCACGGTCGATGGTGACCGGATTGACCTTCACGTCATTGCGGCCGGAGCGGCGGTAGACTTCCAGGATGCGCTGGGTGTCGGCCTGAACCGTCGCCTTAGACAAGGTGCCGCGCGGCTTGGACTGAACCTCACCCGCCAGCACGTCGTCCTTAATCTTCTTGTTGCCCTCAAAGGCCACCTTATTGATGACCTCATTCTCCGACACGCGAACGACGATGCGCCCGCCCTGCTGGGAAATGTTCACGTCGGAGAACAGGCCCGTCGCGTAGAGCGCGGCCAGGGCCTCGTTGATTTTGGCCGGCGTGACCGGACCAGTGCCGAAATAAGAGCGGATGGTCTGGGCGTCGACGCGCCGATTCCCCTCAACGACGATGTTGCTTGCGGACTGCGCCGCCGCTGGGGTCGCCACAAGGACGGTGCCGACGCTCGCCGTCATCGCAACCGTGGTCGCGATACCTAGGACGGCGGCCAGCTTCACCAATACCCGGAGCGGAGCAGTCATATGGCACGCAACCCTATTTCGTTGTTCTCAAATCCGCACCCACGGAGGGCGGCGGATTCCGACCTTCGTGGGCTTGATACCTGCTTTTGCTTCCACTGCAAACGCCTGAGATGGCAGTGGCTTCCGCTTTTCGCCCCACCGTGGCCATGCGGACACGCACGAAGCAAATCCCTTTAAACACTCACATGGTGGCCAGATGGAACACGTCGTTCCATGTGGCGAAAACCATCAGCATCAAGACAATGGCCAGCCCAATGCGGAAGCCGATATCCTGTGTCCGCGCGCTGAGAGGGCGACCCCTCACCGCCTCCACAGCGTAAAACAGGAGGTGTCCTCCGTCCAAGAGCGGGATCGGAAAGAGGTTAAGCAATCCGATAGACACGGACAGGACCGCCGCCAAAGAGAGCAGCGCACCGATTCCATGAGTCGCCACCTGGCCCGAAACCTGGGCGATACGGATCGGGCCGCCCAGCTGGTCCGGCGATTCCCGACCGGCGATCAGGCCGCCGAGATAGTCGAAGGTGCGGGTCACCACGAACCAGGTTTCCTGCGCCCCCATCTGCACCGCCTCGACGGGACCATAGCGGCGCGTCGAAACGTCCGAAGGCGCCAGCGAGCGGGAGATACCGAGCAGCCCAAGGCGATGCACATTGCCGAACGCGTCCTTCATCTCCCGCATTTCCGGCGTGGCGGTCAGCGTGGTCTCCACCCCGCCCCGGTCCACGCGGAACGTGAGAGCGGTTCCGGCATTGGCGCCGACGATGCGCTGCATGTCGGAAAAGCTCTCCACCGGAGCACCGTCAATGCTGAGCACGAGGTCGCCCGGCTTGAACCCGGCGCGCTCGGCGGCGCTCGCAGGGTTGATCTGATCCACCCGGGGGGCGCTCACCTGGCGGCCGAACACCATGAAGACCATGGAGAAAATAACGATCGCGAGGATGAAATTGGCGATCGGACCCGCCGCGACGATGGCGGCGCGCCACGCCAGAGGCTGGAAGAAGAAGCTTTCGCGCCGCTCCTGCGGCGACATTTGCGCCAGGCGCTCCTTGTCGGGCGTGCTGGCCGCATCCTCGTCGCCGTAAAAGCGCACATAGCCCCCGAGGGGCACGGCCGACAGACGCCAGCGCGTACCGTGGCGATCATTGAAGCCGGCAATCTCAGGCCCAAAGCCGAGAGAAAAGGTCAGCACGCGCACGCCGGCGCGGCGCGCCACCCAGAAATGCCCCAATTCGTGAAAGAACACGACGAGCGTCAGGACGAACAGGAACGGGATGATATAGCCCAACAGAGACGATCCCCACGCCCCAAGACCCGACAAGACTTCCATCGATTCGTCCTCGCTGCCAGAAAGAGGGGCATGGCCGTGCGGAACGGCGCCTCTCGACCCTGGGCTTCACCATCGCCGACGCTACGGCAGGAGGCGGGCGCCCGCCAGCCCCTGCTGCAGCGGGACCCGGATTAAGATGCCTTTGCGGCGAACTTAGGCAAGAGCGATAGGGCAAGGCGCCGCGCCTCCCCATCGAGGGCGAGCGCGGCAGCGAGCGAATCCGGGGCGCGGCCTGACGGCAGACGGGCGAGCGTCTCTTCCACAATAGCTGCGATCCCCAGAAATCCGGTCTGTCCTTCCAGGAACGCCGCGACGGCGACTTCGTTGGCACCGTTGAGGATCGTGGGCGCTCCCCCGCCCGTTGCCATGGCGGCGATGGCGAGGCGCAAAGCCGGGAAGCGCTCCAGGTCCGGTGGCTCAAAGGTCAACCGGCCGACTTTTGTCAGGTCCAGCCGGCGGCAGGTCGTGTCCATGCGGGCGGGATGGCTCAGGCAATGGGCGATGGGCACACACATGTCGGGGATCGCCAGACCCGCCATCACGGAACCGTCTCGGAACGCAACCATCCCGTGGATCACCGATTCCGGATGCACCACCGCCTCCAGCCGCTCCGGCGGCAGGGAGAACAGATGGTGCGCCTCGATGAGTTCGAGGCCTTTGTTCATCAGGGTCGCGGAATCGATGGTGATCTTCGCGCCCATGGACCAATTGGGGTGGCGCAGCGCATCCTTCGGTGTCGCGCGCGCAATCTCGTCCCGGCTTGAGAGGCGGAACGGGCCGCCGGACGCCGTGATGGTGACCCTCTCCACATCGTCGCGCGGGGCGGCGGACAAGGCTTGGAAGATGGCGTTGTGCTCGCTGTCCATGGGGAGCAGCTCGGTGCCGGTGCGGTCGGCCTCTGCCATGAAGAAGGCGCCGGCCGCCACGAGGCATTCCTTGTTTGCAAGGGCGATGCGGCGCCCGGGGCCGAACGCCGCCAAGGTGGGCGCGAGCCCGGCAATGCCGGAAATCGCGCCGAGCACGATATCCGCCTCCCACCGTGCCGCGTCCAGCACGGCGGATGCTCCTGCCCCGTGAGCGATTCCGCTGCCGGCGAGGCGGGCGGAAAGCCGCGCGGCCTGGGTTTCATCGGCGATGGCTGCGAAGGCCGGGCGGAAGGCCAAAGCAAGGTCTGCCAAGGCATCCG
>JASBUY010000452.1 GCA_030147645.1 Aquabacter sp.
TGTATCCGGTCTCGATCATGGTCTTGACCAGGGGGATATCGCGCAGCGTGGCATGGAAGGCGTCGCTCTTGGGAAGCGCGCGCTCCAGGCTGCCCTGGACGTGGGGCATCAGGTCGAGCCCGACGAGGTCCAGCAGGCCGAACACGCCGGTCTTGGGGAAGCCGAAGGGCCGGCCCATGACCACGTCCGCTTCTTCGACCGTCAGCGCGAGATCGATGGCCTCGATCACCGCCGCCTGGAGCCAATAGGTGCCGAGGCGGTTGGCGATGAAGCCGGGCGTGTCCTTGCAGGTCACCACCGTCTTGCCGAGCTTCACATCGGCGAAGTGCGAGACCCGCGCCACCACGTCGGGATCGGTGTGCGGCGCGCTCACCACTTCCAGCAGCCGCATATAGCGCGGCGGATTGAAGAAATGGGTGATGAGGAAATCCCGCCGGAAGCCCTCGGACAGGCCCTGCGTGAGGTCCGCCAGCGGAATGGTGGAGGTGTTGGAGGAGACCGGCGTACCGGGCTTGCGCACCGCATCGATGCGGGCATAGAGCGCCTGCTTCACGTCGAGCCGCTCCACCACGGCCTCGATGATCCAGTCGCAGTCCGCGAGTTTTTCGAGGTCGTCCTCGATATTGCCGGGGGTCACGAGCCGCGCGGCGGCCTTGGACATGAAGGCGGCGGGCTCCGCCTTCAGCAGCTTCTCAATGGCGCCCTTGGCGATGGCGCTGCGCTCGCTCGCGCCCTCGGGCACGATGTCCAGCAGCAGCGCCTCGGCGCCCGCATTGGCCACATGGGCGGCGATGCCGGCGCCCATGACGCCCGCGCCGATGACGGCGACCTTGCGAATCTCGGCCATGGCGCGCCTCACACCCGCTCAAGAACGGTGGCGATGCCCTGGCCGCCGCCGATGCACTGGGTGGCCAGCGCATAGCGCCCGCCCTCGCGCTTCAGCAGCGCCGCCGCCTTGCCGACGATGCGCGCGCCGGTGGCGCCGAGCGGATGGCCGAGCGCGATGGCGCCGCCGTCGAGATTCAGCGTGTCCTGCGCGATGCCCAGTTCCCGCTGGCAGGCGAGGGCCTGGGAGGCGAAGGCCTCGTTCAATTCGACCACGCTCACATCGCCGATCTTGATGTCGGAGCGGGCCAGCGCCTTGCGGGTCGCGGCCACCGGGCCGATGCCCATGATTTCCGGCGCGCAGCCGGCCACCGCGACGCCCCGCAGGCGGGCGAGGGGCTCAAGCCCGTTCTTCTCCGCATAGGCCTCGGTGCAAACCAGCACCGCCGCCGCTCCGTCGGTGAGGGGGGAGGAGGTGCCGGCGGTGACCGTGCCGTTCTGGTCGAAGGCGGGCTTCAGGCCGGAAAGGTCGGCCGCCGTGGTCTCCGCGCGGATGCAGCCATCCTTGGTGATGGTCTTTCCATTGGCCGTGATGGCGACGATCTCCGCGTCTAGCCGTCCGTCCGCCTGCGCCTGCGCCGCCTTGCGCTGGCTTTCGAGGGCGAAGGCGTCCTGGTCCTCGCGGGTGATCTGCCACTTGCCGGCGACATTCTCCGCCGTATCGCCCATGGCCATGTAGGCGGCATGGTTCTTGGCATTGAGAGCGGGGTTCGGCATGGGGTTGAAGCCGGTCATGGGCACGCGGCTCATGCTCTCGACGCCCGCGCAGATGAAGACTTCGCCCGCGCCCAGCTGGATCTGCCCGGCGGCCATGTGGATGGCCTGCATGGAGGAGCCGCAGAAGCGGTTCACCGTGACGCCGGCCACCGACTGGGGCAGGTCCGCGATCATGCCAATGAGGCGGGCGATGTTGAAGCCCTGCTCGGCCTCGGGAAAGGCGCAGCCGACGATCAGGTCCTCAATGTCCTCGGCTTTGACGCCGGTGCGGGCGATGAGGTCGCGCACCACCTGGGCGGCGAGATCGTCGGGACGGACCTTGGCCAGTTCGCCGCGCTTGGCGGGCGCGAAGGGGGAGCGGGCATATCCCGCGATGACCACGTTCTGCATGGGCTCCTCACTCTTGTCCGGGCTTGCCGCCCCGTTGGGTTCCGTCCGCTCCAAGGGTGGGGGCGCTTCACGACACCCGGATGTCCCTTGAAGCTCAATGCGATGGCCGCGCCGTGTTGGCCGGCGCGCCTCCCGCCTGCGAGGCAGGCGGATCGGATCAGGCTCTAGCCGGCCGCCGCCTCGCCCGGCCGCTTGCCTTCGAGCGCGGCCAGGGTCTGGCTCTCGATTTCCTTCAACTCGCCGATGGATTCCTCCAGCGCCTCGCGCTGCTGCTCCAAAAGGTTCAGGCGGTCGCGCACCTTCTGGAGGAGCAGGCGGATCTGCTCGCTCTGGGAGGGGTCGAGGTCGTAGAGGTCCAGATATTCCTTGATCTCGCGCAGCGAGAAGCCGAGCCGCTTGCCGCGCAGGATCAGCACGAGGCGGGCGCGGTCGCGCTTGGTATAGATGCGGATATTGCCCGCCCGCCGGGGCAGGATGAGCCCCTTGTCCTCATAGAAGCGGATGGTGCGCGCCGTGACCTTGAGGTCGCGGGCGAGTTCCGTGACGGTAAAGAAGGTGTCCGTCAGGGCACCGGGTGCATTCCGGCGGGGAGCCATGGTCAACCCTCACCTATACGTTAGGGGTTGGCACCAAGATACATCCTTTGACCCGGAGCACAAGCGGGCGATGTGACCGGCGAGTCGGTTTCGCCACCGCGAGACAGGTATTGCTGCAATGCACAATTTTGCTCGGAAGTGTTCGATATCAGACGTGACTTGGGCGGAGCGGTAACAGGCAGAGTATTGGCGTGCTGTTCTGGCGGGAATAGCGGGGGATTAACCGAAAAAAACATCGGCTAACGCGAAGCGAGCGTGGCGTTCTCGTCACAGTGTGGTCGTATCTTGTTCATGAGCAGGCATTTCCTGGTTGACGCTAAGGCGGGATCGGGCATGCTGACGTATAGGGAATGGTTCGAACCCTTAAGAGTGCCGCTCAGGCGCCGGGGTCCCGTTCTTGAGGAAACGCCAAGCCTTTGGGGGCTGAGACATGATCCAAGCCGTTCGAATGACTCTCGCCGCGCGCCTGCTCGTCTCCAGCGCGCTTGTCGCGCCTCTCGCCCTGGCGGCGGGAGAAGCGGCCGCGGGCGGTTTCGGCCTGCGCGAGCAGAGCGCCTACTACCAGGGCACCTCTTTCGCCGGAAATGCCGCCGGCGGGGCGGGCCTCGCCTCCATGTATTGGAACCCGGCCGCCATCAGCTTTGCCCCGGGCATGCAGTTCGAAGGGAATGTCACCTATATCGCGCCCCACGCCTCCATTGACGTTACGTCGGCCCGCGGTCCGCTCGGGAACAATCTCGGCACGCTGGGCGTAGGAGACATCGTGGATAATGGCGTTCTGCCAACGGGTTACGCGACTTATGCGGGAGAGCGCTGGGCGGTCGGCCTCTCGCTCAATTCGCCCTATGGCCTCGTCACCGACGCCCAATGCAATTGGGCGGGCCGCTATTATGGCTGCTACAATCGCATCTTCGATATCAATCTCGGGGCGCAGGTCGCTTACAAGGTCACCGACTGGCTGACCATCGGCGGCGGCGTCAATGCGAACTATTTCGACGCCAAACTCACCAACGCCCAGCTCCTGAGCGCCGCGCCGCCGTTTCCGACCGGTAATGCCGTGGTCAATGGCGATGATATTGGCTACGGTTTCTCTCTCGGCGTGCTGTTTACAGTGATGCCGGGCACGACGATCGGTATCGGCTATCGCTCGTCCATCAACAATACGCTGGAAGGGACGACGGACCTGTCCACCATTGCCGGGCAGCCGCTCGCCGCACTCGGCACCACCGCCGGCCTGACGCTTCCGGACCAGATCACCGCGAGCTTCCGCTCGCAGATCGCGCCGCAATGGACGATCTCAGGCACGTTGGAATGGA
>JASBUY010000193.1 GCA_030147645.1 Aquabacter sp.
GGGCGAATAGGTCACCATGGCCTGCCGGTCGAGATCGGCGGGGGAGACCTCGGGCACGCTGGCGAGCGGATGGGTTTCGGGCGCGGCAAGCATCAGCGGCTCGCGCACGACGCACAGGGCGGTGACTTCGCGGCGGTTGAACGAAGGCCGCACGAGGCCCACATCGATGCGCCCGGCGGCAAGTGACTCCAACTGGTCGCTTGAGACCATTTCTTTCAGGACCAGATCGAGCCCCGGCGCGCGGGCGCGCACGTCCTGGAGCAGGCGGGGCAGGAATTCATAGCCTGACGCCGCCGTAAAGCCGAGGGTGAGCGAGCCCTCTTCGCCCGTGGCGGTGCGGCGGGCGGAGAGCGCGGCGCCGTCCGCGAGCCGCAGCAGGCGGCGTGCCTCGGGCAGGAAATTGGCGCCGGCCCGCGTCAGCGTCACCGAGCGGCTGGTGCGTTCCAGAAGGCGCACGCCGAGTGCATGCTCCAGCAATTGCACCTGCCGGCTCAGCGGCGGCTGGGTGAGGTTGAGTCGCTGGGCGGCGCGGCCGAAATGAAGCTCCTCGGCGACGGCCACGAAGCAGCGCAGATGGCTAAGCTCGAACATCGATCCAAAAATGGCATCGATCGATGCGCAGAACAATTCAAAAGCGCATCGAAGCGCGCCTAACATCGTTTCAGGACCGCGCCTCGCGCCGGTCCCCAATGAAACAACGCGGCCGCAACGCGCCGCCCGGGAGATTCGCCAATGACCCTTCGCCTTTTCAAGGCGGCCGTGGCCGCGCTCGCGCTCGGCGCCGCCTTTGCCGCTCCGGCCTCGTCCCAGACCTTCGACCGTCCCGTGCGCATCGTGGTGCCGTTCGCGCCCGGCGGGACGTCCGACATTCTCGCCCGCCTCATCGCGCCCAAGCTCCAGGAAGCGGTGGGCCAGCCGGTGGTGGTGGAGAACAAGCCCGGCGCGGCCGGCAATATCGGCGCCGACACGGTTGCGAAGGCCAAGCCGGACGGTCACACTTTGCTGCTCATGGATATCGGCTCGCTGGCCGTGGCGCCGAGCCTCTTCCCCGACCTCTCCTATAATGTAGAGAACGACCTTGCCCCGGTGGGCATGGTCATGTTCGGCCCCTATGTGCTGGCGGTGAACCCCTCCGTTCCGGCCAAGAGCGTGGCGGAACTCGTCGCCTATGCGAAGGCCAATCCCGGCAAGCTGGCGGTGGCCAATTCCGGCGTCGGCGCGCTTAACCACATCACCGCCGTGGCGCTCGCGCGCAATCTCGGCATCGAGTGGAAGAACGTGCCCTATAAGGGCGGCTCGGCGGCCTCGCGCGCCGTGGTGTCGGGCGAGAGCACGGTCATCATCAATGGCGTGACGGCGACCCTTCCCTTCGTCACCAGCGGCCAATTGGTGGGCATCGCCGTGACCGGCGACAAGCGCCTGCCGGCTCTGCCCAATGTGGAGACCTTCAAGGAGGCGAAGCTCCCGCTGGACGATGCCGGAACCTGGCAGGCGTTGCTGACCAGCGGCAAGACCCCGCCGGAGGTGGTGGCGAAGCTCAATGCCGAGCTTCAGAAGATCCTCGCCATGCCGGAGATCCAGGAGAAGATCGCCGAGCAGGGCGGCATGGTGCGCCCCGGCACGGCGGACGCGGTGAAGACCTGGCTCTCCACCAACACCAAGGCGTGGGGCGAGATCATCCGCGCCGCCGACATCAAGGTGAATTGAGGCGCCTGGCGGTGACCCAGCGCCGGATCGACTGGCCGGACCTTCTGTTCGGCCTCTTCCTCATCTGCGTTGCGGCGGGGGCGTTCGCCGCCACCGCCCGTCTCTCCGGCGGCACGGCGGCGGACATGGGGCCGGGCTACATGCCTCGCGCCATCGCCTTCGGCCTGCTCGGCTTCGGACTGTTCTTCGCTGGTCGTGGGCTGGTGCGGCCCTTCGCGGGCATCGCGCAGGTTCAGGCGCGGCCGATCCTCGGCATCGCCGCCTCGGTCGCCGTTTTCGCCCTTCTGGTGGAGGATGCGGGCCTCGCGCTCGCCGCCTTCGCTGCCATCGTCATCGCCGCCTTGGCCAGCCGGGAAAGCCGGCTCGTGGAAGTGCTGCTGTTCGGCATCGCCGTTTCGGCGGGCGCGGTGCTCCTGTTCGTGAAGGCGCTGGCTCTGCCTGTGCCCATCTGGCCCTGGTAGGCGTCCCATGGAGCTGTTCGACAATCTGCTGCTGGGCCTCTCCACGGCGCTGCAGCTCAACAATCTGGTCTATTGCCTGATCGGCGTGGTGATCGGCACCGCCATCGGCGTGCTGCCGGGCATCGGCCCCATCCCGACCGTCGCCTTGCTGCTGCCCTTCACCTTCGGGCTGGAGCCGGCTTCCTCGCTCATCATGCTGGCGGGCATCTTCTACGGCGCCCAATATGGCGGCTCCACCACGGCGATCCTGGTGAATGTGCCGGGGGAGACCTCCTCCGTCGTCACCTGCCTCGACGGACATGAAATGGCGAAACAAGGCCGCGCCGGCCCGGCGCTCGCCATCGCCGCCATCTCCTCCTTTTTCGCCGGCACGGTGGCGACCGTGGTGATCGCGGTGCTGAGCCTGCCTCTGGCGGCGCTGGCGCTGAAATTCACGGCGGTGGAATATTTCAGCCTGCTGGTTCTGGGCCTGTTCGCGGCGGTCATCCTCGCCCATGGCTCGGTCGCGAAGTCCCTCGCCATGGTGCTGCTGGGCCTGATGATCGGCACAGTGGGCATCGATGTGAATTCCGGCGTCGCGCGCATGACATTCGGGGTGCCGGCGCTGGCGGACGGGCTCGATTTCGTCCCCGTGGCCATGGGCCTGTTCGGCCTTGCGGAGATCATGGCCAATCTGGAGCGCCCCGAGACGCGCCAGGTGGTGAGCCAGAAGCTGCGCGACCTCGTGCCCTCCTGGGCGGACCTGAAGGCGGCTTTCCCCGCGATGCTGCGCGGCACCTTCATCGGCTCCGCGCTCGGCGTGCTGCCGGGCGGGGGCGCGGCGCTGCCGCCCTTCACCGCCTATGCGGTGGAAAAGAAGCTGGCGCGGGACCCCTCGCGCTTCGGCAAGGGCGCCATCGAGGGCGTGGCGGGGCCGGAGGCGGCCAATAATGCGGGCGCGCAGACCTCCTTCATCCCGCTGCTCACGCTCGGCATCCCCGCCAACGCGCTCATGGCGTTGATGATCGGCGCGCTGATGATGCAGGGCATCCAGCCCGGCCCGCAGGTGATGACCGAGCAGCCGCAACTGGTCTGGGGCGTCATCGCCAGCATGTGGACCGGCAATCTCATGCTGCTCATCATCAATCTGCCGTTGGTGGGCGTGTGGGTCTCCATGCTGAAGATTCCCTACCGGCTGCTGTTTCCCGCCATCGTCCTGTTCTGCTGCATCGGCACCTACGGCATCTCCAACAGCGTGTTCAATGTCTGGCTCATGCTGGGCTGCGCACTGGTGGGCTACTTCTTCATCAAGGTGGGCGTTGAGCCCGCCCCGCTTCTGCTCGGCCTCGTGCTGGGGCCGCAGCTGGAGGAGAATTTCCGCCGCGCCATGCAATTGTCGGACGGCGATCCGAGCGTGTTCGTCACGCGGCCCATTTCCGCGCTGCTGCTCGGCATCGTGGTGCTGCTGCTGGCCGCGCTGCTCTCCCCCGCCGTGCTGCGCAAGCGCAAGCAGGCGCTTTCCGAATAATCCTTCCTTCTTGAAAAGGACGTCTCGCCGTGGACCTTCCCGTCAACGCCTTCAAGCGCGCCATCCATGCCGGCCGCCAGCAGATCGGCTTCTGGAACAGCCTTGCGACGCCCACCGCCACCGAGATCCTCGCGGGCTCGGGCTTCGACTGGCTGCTGCTGGACGCCGAGCATGCGCCCAACGACGTCGCCTCCATCCTCGGCCAGCTTCAGGCCACCATGCGCGACACCACGCACCCCGTCGTGCGGGTGCCGCAGAACGATCCCGTGGTGCTGAAGCGCTATCTCGATATCGGCGTGCAGAGCTTCCTCATCCCCATGGTGGACACGCCCGAGGAAGCGGCGGCGGCGGTGGCGGCGACGCGCTTTCCCCCCGACGGGTTCCGGGGCTTTGCCGGGGCGAGCCGGGCCTCGCTGTTTGGGCGGGTGAAGGATTATCACCGCCGGGCGCATGAGGAGATCTGCCTGCTGGTGCAGGTGGAGACCCGCAAGGGGCTCGACAATCTGGAGGCGATTGCCGCCGTGCCGGGCATTGACGGCGTGTTCATCGGACCCGGTGATCTCTCCGCCGATCTCGGCCATCTGGGCGATCAGGGCCATCCCGACATGGTGGAATTGATCGAGGCCACGATCCGCCGCATCGTGGCGGCCGGCAACCGGGCGGGCATTCTCACCGGTGACGAGGCGCTGGCGCGCCGCTACATGACGGCGGGCTGCGTGTTTACGGCGGTGGGCATCGATACCGGCCTTCTCGCCCGCACCACGGAAGCCATTGCGCGCAAGTTCAAGTCCTGAACGTCCGCCCGATCATCGGGCCAATTGAGACAGGGGAAGTCGCATGAAGGTGGGTTTCATCGGGCTCGGCATCATGGGCGCGCCGATGGCGGGGCATCTCATCGCCGCCGGACATACGCTTTATGGCCAGTCCCGCTCCGGAGTGCCGCAGGCGCTCAAGGACCAGGGTGCCATCGCCTGCGCGGACGCGGCCGAGGTGGCGAAGAATGCCGACATCATCTTCCTCATGGTGCCGGACACGCCCCATGTGGAGGCGGTGCTGTTCGGCGAGAAGGGGGTGGCCGAAGGGCTGTCGGCCGGCAAGATCGTGGTGGACATGAGTTCCATCTCGCCGGTCGCCACCAAGGCCTTCGCGCAGAAGATCAACGCCCTCGGCTGCGATTATCTCGATGCCCCCGTCTCCGGCGGCGAGGTGGGCGCAAAGGCCGGCACGCTGACCATCATGGTGGGCGGCCCGGATGGCGCGTTCGAGACCGTGAAGCCGATGTTCGAGGCCATGGGCAAGAACATCACGCTCGTCGGCGGCAATGGCGACGGGCAGACCACCAAGGTCGCCAACCAGATCATCGTCGCGCTGACCATCGAGGCGGTGGGCGAGGCGCTCCTGTTCGCCTCCAAGGCGGGTGCCGACCCGGCCAAGGTGCGTCAGGCGCTGATGGGCGGATTTGCCAATTCGCGCATCCTGGAAGTCCATGGCGAGCGCATGGTGAAGCGCACCTTCAATCCGGGCTTCCGCATCGAGCTGCACCAGAAGGACCTGAACCTCGCCCTGGACGGCGCACGCCAGCTCGGCCTCGCGCTGCCCTCCACCGCGCTCGCGCAGCAATTGTTCAGCGCGGTGGCGGCCCAGGGCGGCGGTGGGCTCGACCATTCCGGCCTCGTCAAGGCGCTGGAACTCATGGCGAACCACACCATCGCTCCGGACGCCTGAACAGGCGCGTTCATTGGATCGCCCCGCCCGCCGTGAGGCGGGTGGTGGCGACGATGGCCGGCGGCGTGCCCTCGACCAGAGCCGGCAGCGCGGTGGCGCGGCCGGTCAGGGTGGTGGTGAGGGAGAGGGGCGCGGGCACAAAGGGCAGCGCGTTCCACACCGCCGCAAAGCGCGAGACAAAATCAAGCCGAGTCTCGCCGACCAGGAGATTGGCCGGAGCGATGTCGCCATAGGCGGCGAGGGCGGCGGCATCGAGCGCCAGCGTCTCGCCCGCCTGATGGCTCGCGTCTCCGTCGCTCCAGCGCACGGTGGCGGCGCCGTCTGCAATTCCGACACTGGTGAGCGTCACGGACGGCGTGCCGGGCGTTGGCGCGATGACCGCCCCCGTGCCGGCGCGCAGGTCTGCCATCTGCGTGTCCGAAATGGTTTTCATAAGGGCCGCCGTATCCGCGAGATTGCGCGCCGCCCGCTCCACCCGGGCCTGCGCCATCAGGATCTCGCTCATATGGCCCACCAGCAGGATGAGGGCGAGGATGGCCGGGAAAAGCAGCGCGAATTCGACGCTGCCCAGGCCCGCCTCGTCGCGCCAGTCGGCCCTCATGTGCCGCCCTTCGCATTGTAAGCGGCATAAGGATCGACCCGCGTCAGCGCCGAGGAGACGACGAGGCGGCTGCCGTTGGAGAGATTGGCGAGAAAGG
>JASBUY010000459.1 GCA_030147645.1 Aquabacter sp.
CGAGCAAGCCGATCGGGCCGGTCTATTCCAAGGCCGAGGCCGAGCGCCTCGCCGCCGAGACCCGCACGAAGCTGGAAGACTTCATCGCCCGCCGCACCCGCATGGCGGAAGACAAGATCACCCAGGCCGAGACCCAGGCGCTGGCCGACGTGAAGGCGTGCGCCGCCGATGCGGCCGTCAAAGCCGCCGAAAGCCTCCTTTCCCGCGCAGCTCACGAAGCGAGCACGGCGGAGCGGCTGGTCAGTTCGGCCATCGCGGACGTGAAGTCGAAGCTCAACTGAGCGTTTCTGCCGCAAACGCGGTTCAGTTTGGAATAGGGGCCGTCCCGCGTGGGGCGGCCTTTTTCGTTCAGGCGTCGTCCATGCGCCGAGGTGCAACGCCTTGAATCGGCCCCTGTGCTCATGTCATCTGTTTGCATGAGCTCCGTCTCGCGCCCTCGCCCCCTTTTGCCGCGCCCCCGCTTGTGGACGCGCACGGGTTCGCTGATCGCCTGCGCTCTTCTGGCGCTGTGCGCGGTCATGGGATCTGCGGCACAGGCGCAGGATGTGCTGCGGCCCCCCGGAATGGTGCCCCGTCCGCCGGCCAATGTGCCGCAGAGCCCCTTCAATCTCTTTGGCGGCTGGACCTTGTTCAATCCACAGAAGCCGCCGGAGCAGGCGCCCGCGCCCAAGAAGCCGCCGCCCGAGCCCGAAGGCATTGTCTATGACAGCGCGGACGCAGCGGCCCAGGGCAAGAAGCAGCCGCCGGACAAGTTCGTTCTCGTTCTCGGCGATGGCCTTGGCGATCAGCTCGCACAGGGGCTGGCCGATCTCTATGTGAGCGGGCGCACCAATCCGGGTGTGGTGGCCCGCACCGACGAGGACATGGGTGCGCTTCTCCCCGAGCAGCCGGGGGGCCCGGATTTGATGACGCGGATTCCCGACGCCCTCGCCGCCGGACGGCCGAGTGCGATCGTGCTCGCCATCGGCTCCAACGATCTGCGCCCGCTGCGGGACGGAGAGCAGATGGTGGAGCCGCTGACGGATCGCTGGAATGAATTGTACGGCCGCCGGCTGGACGACATCCTCGGCGCTTTGCGCCAGAAGGGTGGCCCGGTCTTGGTCGTTGGCCTTGCCCCGGTCCAGAATCCGGCGACCTCGGCCGCCTATGAGAAGCTCAACGACGTTCTGCGGGCCCATGCGGCCCGGGCCGGCGCAACCTTCGTGCCGGTCTGGGACGGCTTCGTGGACGAGGACGGCAAGTTCGCGGTGTTCGGGGCTGCGGTGGACGGCCAACGTCGGCGGCTCCGGACCAGCGATGGGGCGAAGTTCACGCGGGCAGGCGGGCGCAAGCTGGCCTTTTTCGCCCAGAAGGACCTGACCCGCCTATTGAGTGAACAGAAGCCGGACGTGCCGGGGGCGCCCGACGGGGCACAGCCCATGTCGCTGTCGGACACGCCCCGTCGCGCCAGCATCCTCGCGGGCGGTGCGCCGGCGCCCGGCGCCCCGCCGACTCCGGCCGCAGTTCCGGCCTCGGCCCTCGCCGGAGATGCCCTGCGTGTCTTGAAGGACGGCGCGCCGCTCGCGCCCGTCGCCGGCCGGGCGGACGATCATTCCTGGCCGCCGCGAGCCCCGGCGCCGCCGGCCGCCCCCTGATTCGCCGCGTGTCCCGTTTCGGGACAGCGACTGCGCGCAATGGCACAGGGGACGAACAGAGCGGGAGCGAATCGCGGACCGCCTGATGTTCTGCCTTCTCCCCTTGCGGCATCTTGGCCGCGTTCCCATCCTTAAGAGCGAGCGCGGGCGCTGGACCCGGGCGCTCGATCGTGGCGCGGCATCCGCCGCCTGGAGGACGATATGAATTATGTGAGGACGGCCATCCTGCTTGCGGGTCTGACCGCCCTTTTCATGGCTGTGGGCTATGTCATCGGCGGGCAGGGCGGAATGATGATCGCCTTCCTGGTGGCCGCGGGCATGAACCTGTTCAGCTATTGGAACGCGGACAAGCTGGTGCTGCGCATGTATGGCGCGCAGGAGGTCGACGAGCGCACCGCGCCGGACCTCGTCCATATGGTGCGCGACCTTGCCGCCCGCGCCCAGCTGCCCATGCCCAAGGTCTATCTCATCGACAATCCCCAGCCGAACGCCTTCGCCACCGGCCGCAACCCGGAAAATGCCGCCGTCGCCGCGACGACCGGTCTTCTGCGCATGCTGAACCGGCATGAGGTGGCGGGCGTGATGGCCCATGAGCTGGCCCATGTGAAGCACCATGACACGCTCACCATGACCATCACGGCCACCATTGCCGGCGCCATCTCCATGCTGGCGAATTTCGGGCTCTTCTTCGGCGGCGGAAACCGCGAGAATAACGGCTCGCCCTTCGGAGCCATCGGCACCATTCTTATGGTCTTCCTGGCGCCGCTGGCCGCCATGGTGGTGCAGATGGCCATTTCGCGTTCGCGCGAATACGAGGCCGACCGGGGCGGCGCGGAGATTTGCGGTCAGCCGCTCGCCCTCGCCTCGGCGCTCGCCAAGATCGCCGGCACGGCCCATCAGGTGCCCAATTACGAGGCCGAGGCCAATCCCGCGACGGCGCACATGTTCATTATCAATCCCCTGTCGGGGCAGAGGATGGACAACCTCTTCTCCACCCATCCGGCCACCGAGAACCGCATCGCGGCGCTGGAGGCCTTGTCGCGTACGCAGGGAGGATCCTTTGGCGGCGCCGTCTCGGCCCCCGGCGGCACCGCGCCGCGCGGGCCTTGGCAGGGCGCAACCGGGGCCCGGCCGCGCGGCCCGTGGGGGTGATCGAAACATCAAGAACGCCGCGCCAGTTGCTTAAATCGGCGCGGCGCCGTACGTGCGCGGGATGACTAGCTCCCGCCGCCCCGGCCCGCCCGGCTCCGCGTCCCGCCAAAGACCCCCGTCCGATCCGCCGGGACTGATGCCGCGCCTGCTGGCGGCGGACGGCCTCGACCGCGTGCTGCGCGCCGGGACCCCGCTCGACGAGGCGCTCCAGGACGTACCGGGCCTCGAGCCGCGCGACCGCGCGCTTGCCTTCAATATCCTCGCCACCGCTTTGCGCCGCGCCGGCTCGCTGCGTGTGGTGCTCGGGCAATTGATGGACCGGGGGCTGCCGAAATCGGCGCCGAAGCTGGAAGCCCTGCTTCTGGTGGGCGCCGCGCAAATCCTGCTCATGGACGTGCCGGACCATGCCGCCGTGGGCCTCAGCGTCGATATCGCCCGCCGCGAGCCGACCACGGCGGGGTTTGCCGGCCTCGTCAATGCGGTCCTGCGGCGCCTGACGCGGGAAGGGGCGACACGCCTCTCCAATCTCGATCCGTTCCTCACCGACACGCCGGACTGGCTGCGCGAGCGCTGGATCGCGGCCTATGGAGCCGATCGCGCGCGCGCCATCGCCGCCATCAATGCCCATCCGCCCGCGCTCGATGTCTCGGTGAAGTCCGATCCCGAGGGCTGGGCCGCCCGCCTCTCGGGCGAGGTGCTGCCCACAGGCACGGTGCGCATCCTGCAGGCCGGCGCCGTGCGGACCCTGCCGGGCTATGAGGAGGGCCAATGGTGGGTGCAGGATGCCGCCGCCGCCTTGCCCGCGCGCCTGCTGGGACCTGTTTCGGGCCTGCGCGTCGCCGATCTGTGCGCCGCGCCGGGCGGCAAGACCGCCCAACTGGCCGCCGCCGGCGCCCATGTGACCGCCGTGGACCGGTCGGGCGCGCGGCTGAAGCGGCTGAAGGAAAATCTGTCCCGCCTCGCGCTCGGGGCGGAAACGGTGGAAGCCGACGCCACCGCCTATGAGGGCGGGCCGTTCGATGCGGTGCTGCTGGATGCGCCCTGTTCGGCCACCGGCACCTTGCGTCGTCACCCCGACATCGCCTGGAGCAAGGGGCCGACCGATCTTGCCTCCCTCGCTCCGCTCCAGGCGCGGCTGCTGGAGCGCGCGGCGGAACTGGTGAAGCCCGGCGGTCTGCTGGTCTACTCCACCTGCTCGCTGGAGCCGGAGGAAGGCGAAGACCAGATCGCCGCCCTCCTGGCGCGCCGCGGCGACCTGGAGCGGGTGCCGTTAAGTGAGAAAGACGGCGCTGCGGTCGCCGCGTTCACAACTCCTCAAGGTGATTTGCGCACTCTGCCCTGTGATTGGGCGCGCGGAGAGCCGGAACGGTCCGGCCTGGATGGCTTCTACGCGGCTCGCTTGCGGAAACGCATTTGAGGGCGGTCGGCTCGGAATGACCCGGGGAGCCATGGCAGAACGCTTGCGCCTCGCGGCTTTCCTCGCGGGGCGCTCTTTGCGTTCGCTCCTCTCCCGCACGCCGGCGCCGCCGCTCACCCTCGGCAATGTCACCGTACCGGTGCCCGAGCGGCTGGTGATCGCGCCGCAGGATTTGCGCACCGGCGATCCCACCCGCGCCAGCGAGATCTATGCCGGGCGCTTCGCCTTCGCCGGCAAGATCGCCATGCTGGAAGGCAAGACGCCGTTCGAGCTTGAGCCGCCGTCTGAGGAATGGGCGGAAGTTCTGCATGGCTTCGGCTGGCTGCGGCATTTGCGGGCGGCGGGAACCACCATCGCCCGCGCCAATGCCCGCGCCCTGGTGGGCGACTGGATGCGCGATCCCGGCGTCGCGCGCGCGGTGCCCCAGCGCTCGGATGTTGCGGCGCGGCGCATCATTTCCTGGCTCACCCAGGCGCCCTTCGTGCTGCAGGACGCCGACCACGATTTCTACAAGCGTTTCATGCGCTCGCTGGCGCGCCAGGTGCGCGCGCTGCGCCGGGCGGTATCCGACGCGCCGGACGGCTATCCCCGCCTGCTTGCTTTGGTGGCCCTGGTCTTTGCCGGCCTGTGCATGTCGGACCAGACCCGCCTGCTGCGCGCGGCGCAGAAACGGCTCGTC
>JASBUY010000460.1 GCA_030147645.1 Aquabacter sp.
GGTGGAGACGGCCTCCTCCTACAAAGCCGGCCTTGCCTTCCGGGGCGAGGAAATGGCCGCCGATGCGCAGGCGCAGCGCCATTGGGAGGTGAGCGCGCAGATCCAGAACCTCGGCGGCGACGGCCGCCTCGTCACGGTGACTGCCAAGGATGCCACGGACGCGCCGCTCACCGGCCTGGTGGCCGCCGCCCGCCTCGCGCATCCCACCGACGCGCGGCGCGATGTGACGCTTGCGCTGCGCGACCTCGGCGCTGGCCGCTATCTGGCCGACCTCGACGCGCCGGCCGGGCAATGGGATCTGGTGATTGATCTTTCGCAAGGCGAGGAGCGGCTGTTCCGGTCCAAGAATAGGGTCCAGTTGCACTGAACCCGCCAGAGGCAAGGCGGGCGGAGGACGCCGAACGTGGGTGCCGAGGCCGTCGATTATTCCCTCTTCGTGGACCGTGACGCCTCCGGCCACGACCAGATGAATCTCGTTGTCGAGGGTATTTCGGGCGACACGGCCATTGCCGAAATCGAGCGCGGGCTCGCCGCTTTGCCCGGCGTCGTGCGGGCGCGGCTCAACTTCACCAATCACCGCCTCAGCGTCGCCTGGGGCGACGGCGCCAGTGCCGATGCCGTCATGGCGCGCCTGTCGGAACTTGGCTATCGCGCCCACCCCTTCGCGGCGCCTGCAGCGGATGAGGAGGCCCAGCGCGCCAAATGGCTGCTGCGCTGCCTCGGAGTGGCGGGCTTTGCCGCCATGAACGTGATGCTGCTCTCGGTCTCGGTCTGGGCGGGCAATGTCAGCGACATCACGCCCGAGACACGCGATCTGTTTCACTGGATTTCCGCGCTCATCGCCCTGCCCGCCGCCGCCTATGCCGGACAGCCCTTCTTCCGCTCCGCCCTCGCGGGATTGAAGGCCGGCGCGCTCAATATGGACGTGCCCATCTCGCTCGGTGTCCTTTTGGCGCTGGGCATGTCGGTGGTGGAGACCGCGCTTTCGCAGGAGCACGCTTATTTCGACAGCGCGCTCATGCTGCTCTTCTTTCTCCTGGCCGGGCGCTATCTCGACCATGCCGCGCGCCAGCGCACCCGCTCGGTAGCCGCCAATGTGGCGGCGCTGCGCGGCGAATTCGCCCATCGCCTCGACGGCGAGGGCCATCCCGTTCAGGTCCCGGTCCAGGCCCTAAAACCCGGCGACCTCATCCTCGTGCCCCCCGGCGCGCGGGTCGGCGCGGACGGCATCGTGCTGGAAGGGCGCTCCGATGTGGGCGAGGCCCTGGTGACCGGCGAGAGCCTGCCGCGCGCGGTGGCGGCGGGGGACGCGGTCCATGCCGGCAGCCTCAACGGCACCGGCGCCCTCACCCTTCGCGTCACAGCCGGCGGCGACCAGACCCTGGTGGACGACGTGCAGCGTCTGCTGGACGGCGCCATGAGCGCGCGCTCGGGCTATGTGCGGCTCGCCGACCGCGTGGCGCGCGCCTATGCGCCGGTGGTGCATGTCACCGCCCTCGCCTCGGCGCTGTTCTGGCTCGCCATGGGCGCAAGCCTCCATGATGCGGTGATGATCGCGGTGGCGGTGCTCATCATCACCTGTCCCTGCGCGCTGGCGCTCGCGGTGCCTGCCGTGCAGGTGGTCGCGACCGGCGCGCTGTTCCGCGCCGGCATCCTGCTGCGCTCGGCCGATATGATCGAGCGGCTGGCGGTGGTGGACACCGTCGCCTTCGACAAGACCGGCACCCTCACCTTGCCGGAGCCGGTGCTGCGCCTGCCGGCGGACGCGAACCGCAGCCTTCTGCCGCTCGCGGCGCGGCTCGCTCTGTCCAGCCACCATCCCCTCGCGGCCGTACTGGCCCGCGAGGCCCGGGGCGCGCCCCTCGCCGGAGCCATGGAGGAAACGGGCTCAGGGGTCCGCGCCGTCATCGACGGGCGCGAGGCGCGGCTCGGCAGCCTCGCCTTCTGCGGGCTGTCCGCCCCTGCCGATCTGCCCGCCTCCGCCTCGCTCATCGCCTTCCGCTTCGGAGAGGAGGGATTCGTGGCGGGGATCGACCAGGCGCTGCGCAGCGACGCGGCCGAAACCGTCTCTGCCCTCGCGCGCGCCGGGCTCTCGTTGCTCATCCTCTCCGGCGACCGGGCCGATGCCGTGTCCGGCGTCGCGACGGCGCTCGGCATCGCGGATGCGCGCTCCGGCCTCAAGCCCGCCGACAAGATCGGCGCCCTCGCCGGTCTGAAAGAGCAGGGACGCCGCGTGCTCATGGTGGGGGACGGGCTCAACGACGCGCCCGCCTTGGCCGCTGCCCATGCCTCGCTCTCGCCGGTGGAAGCGGCGGCGCTCACCAAGGCGCAGGCGGACGCGGAATTTCTCGGCACGCGCCTCTCCCCGGTGCGCGATGCGCTCTTCTGCGCCCGCAGCGCCATGGCGCGCATCCGCGAGAATCTCGGCCTCGCCCTCGCTTACAACCTGATCGCCGTGCCGCTGGCGGTGGGTGGCTATGTGACGCCGCTGGTCGCGGCCCTCGCCATGTCCGGCTCATCCATTCTCGTCACTCTCAACGCGCTGCGCGCCGGCGTGCCGAAAGCGGATGCGGGTCCGCGCGAGGTGCGCCCATGAGCGTCCTGCTTTATCTCGTGCCCATGGCCCTCGCCTTGGGCCTTGCCGGCCTTTTCGCCTTTCTCTGGAGTCTGCGGGCCGGCCAGTATGACGACATGGACGGCGCGGCGCGGCGCATCCTGTCGGACGAAGATATGGGCAAAGAGGATATGGGCAAATGAGCCTCGCGCCCGTCCGCCCCGGAACTGGCGTGCGCGCCGGCCTGCTCTCCTGCATCTGCGACGGGTTTTCCGGCGCGCCCGCCAATGACAATCTCGGGCCCCAGCCGGGCGCCTTCGCCCTGACGGCCGGCTTTGCCTTCGCGGTGCTCGGTCAGACCGTCGCCTCCGCCATCCTGCCGCTTGCGGGGATCATTCTGGCGCCGCGCGAGACGTTTCTCGGGGTGCCGCTTCTGGAGGCCTGGCCGTTCGCGGCACTCATGCTGGGGGCGACGCTCGCCTCCTTCCCCGCCTCCTTCCTGCGCGATGCCTTCGGGCGCCGCGCAGGATTTGCGCTCGGCGCCTCGCTGGGGATTGCGGGCGGGCTGGTGCTCGCCTTCGCGCTAATTCAGCGGCAATTCGCCTTCGCCTGCATCGGCGGGCTGTGGCTCGGCATGGCGCAAGGCTTTTCCTTCTTCTACCGGCACGAAGCCGCCGCCGCGTCCGCCAAGCCCGGCGCGGCGGCAGCCGGCGTGCTGGCCGGCGGCCTCCTCGCCGCCGTGGCGGGTCCCGCGCTGATGGCCGGGGCCGAGCAGATGATGGCGCCCTATTTCCTGGTGGGGGCCGCCCTGCTTGCGGCCCTGGCGCACACCGCCGCGCTCGCCGTCGCCGTGCGCCTCGCGCCCGATCCGCTCAGCCTCGCCCCGGTGGACGCTGCTGCCCCCCTCGGCCGAATGGCCGCGCCGACGCTCGCCGCTACGGCAGCC
>JASBUY010000194.1 GCA_030147645.1 Aquabacter sp.
GCCCTGGGCGGCATGTACCTTTGGCAAGGCGTTGATGCTGAGGCCTTCGAGCCATACTTCCAGCTGGCCTCCGCCGTCGTCATCGTCGCCATCGCACTGTGGATGTTTTGGCGTACGTGGGAGGAGCAGCGGCGTGCACAGGCCGCCGCCGGAGATCACGAGCATGCGCACAGCCACCACCACGGCGGGCATGGGCATAACGCCCATGGCGAAGACCTGCGCCGTATCGATACGGGGCATGGCGTGGTCGCCGTGGAGGTGTTCGAGGACGGTGTGCCGCCGCGCTGGCGCATCCGCACAGAGCGGGGCCAAGCCTGGACGGCGGAAGACGTGACCATCGTGACCGAGCGGCCCGATGGAGCGCGCCAAGTGTTCACTTTCATGGACAGGGGCGGCATCCTGGAATCCGTCGACGAGATTCCGGAGCCGCACGAGTTCATGGCACGCGTGAGCCTCGGGCATGGCGGGCACACGCACGATTACGATCTGTCGTTCGTTGAAGGGCATGGCCACGACCACATGCACGAAGAGGTCCAAGGGCTCGATGTCGCGACCTCCGGCTACCAAGACGCGCATGAGCTCGCGCATGCCAATGACATCCGCCGCCGGTTTGCCGATCGCGACGTGACCACCTGGCAGATCATCGCGTTCGGCCTGACCGGGGGGCTGATCCCGTGTCCCGCGGCGATCACGGTGCTCCTGCTGTGCCTTCAGCTGAAGGAGTTCACGCTGGGGTTTGCGCTGGTGCTCTGCTTCTCCAGCGGCCTTGCGATCACGCTCGTGACGGTGGGTGCTGCCGCGGCGCTTAGCGTGCGTCACGCGAGCGAGCGATGGGCGTGGTTCGGCACCGTAGCCCGCAAAGCCCCTTATTTCTCAAGTCTCCTGATCGTCGCCGTGGGTCTCTACGTGGGTTGGCACGGCTGGAGCGGCCTCACTGCGCACGCCGCTGCGGCGGCATCTTCCCTGTCTTCTGGCACGTAAGGCCATCGAGCAAAACTATGCTTCAGGTCCTAGCCAATCGCACCTATCGCCATCTCTTTCTCGCACAGGTAATTGCGCTGGTGGGGACCGGCCTGGCTACGGTGGCGCTGGGACTGTTGGCCTACGACATTGCCGGCGCCGACGCGGGCGCAGTTCTGGGTACGGCGCTCGCCATCAAGATGGTCGCCTACGTGGGCGTGGCGCCGGTAGCGGCCGCCTTTGCCGAGCGTCTGCCGCGCCGAACCATGCTGGTTTGCCTTGATATGGTGCGGGCCGCGGTGGCCTTGTGCCTGCCATTCGTCACCGAGGTGTGGCAGATCTATGCGCTGATCTTTGTCCTGCAGTCGGCCTCCGCTGGCTTCACGCCGACCTTTCAGGCCACCATCCCGGATGTCCTGCCTGACGAACGGGAGTACACGCGGGCACTCTCCCTTTCGCGGCTGGCCTATGACCTTGAGAGCGTCGCCAGCCCGATGCTGGCGGCCGCGCTCCTGACCCTCATCAACTTTCACAGCCTCTTTGCTGGGACAGCCATCGGTTTCCTCGCCTCAGCCGCCCTGGTTGTTTCGGTGGCGTTGCCCAGCCCGAAGGCGAGCGAACGACGGGGCATCTACGACCGCACCACGCGCGGCCTCAGAATCTACCTCGCGACGCCGCGCCTACGCGGGCTCCTGGCACTCAATCTCGCAGTCGCAGCCGCGAGTGCCATGGTCATCGTCAACACGGTAGTGCTTGTGCAAGCGCAGTTCGGCCTCGGCCAACGATCAACGGCTCTGGCGTTGGCCGCTTTCGGTGGTGGGTCGATGATCGCCGCGCTCCTGTTGCCGCGCCTGCTGGACGATGTTCCCGACCGGCGCGCCATGCTGGCCGGCGCTGGCGTCCTGGTCGCAGGCCTCTTCGTAGGGGTCGCGGTTCCGAGTTTCGTATGGCTGCTGCCGCTTTGGTTTGCGCTCGGGCTCGGCTATTCGCTGGCGCAGACGCCATCCGGTCGCCTGCTGCGGCGCTCTTCAATGCTGGAGGACCGACCTTCGCTGTTCGCTGCCCAGTTCGCGCTTTCGCACGTCTGCTGGCTCATCACTTATCCCATTGCAGGCTGGTTCGGCGCCAAGATTGGCTTGCCGCTTACGTTTGCGGCGCTGGGCCTCCTCGCGGCGTTATCGGTCCTCGCTGCAATCCGACTTTGGCCGTCGAATGATCGGGACGTGCTTGCCCATTCCCATGGGGCACTCGATCCTGCTCACCCCCATTTGGCCGATGCGGTGCCGACGCCAGATGGCTTGCAGCATGCCCACGCCTTTGTCATCGACAGCAATCATCCGGAATGGCCGCGCTCGGCATGACTGCCGCTGCTCTTCTTCTCCTCCGCGAGGCCCAGTGGTGACGGAACTGCCGGTCTATCTCGGCCTGTTCCTGGCCGCGTTTGCTGCGGCGACCATCCTGCCCATGCAATCTGAGGCGGTTTTTGTGGGATTGTTGTTGGCCGATTACCCCCTACTGCCGCTGCTTCTGGCAGCCAGCGGCGGCAACGTGCTGGGTTCGGTCGTGAACTGGTTCCTAGGTCGCGGGATAGAGCGCTTCAGCGGGCAGCGATGGTTTCCGGTGAGCGAGGCAGCGCTGGCCAAGGCCCAGCGGTGGTATCGGCGCTACGGCAAATGGTCGCTTCTTCTCAGCTGGATGCCGGTCATTGGCGATCCACTGACCGTTGTAGCCGGGCTTATGCGGGAATCGTTCCCGACGTTCCTTCTCACCGTCGCCTTCGCCAAGGTTGCACGTTACGCGGTACTCGCGGCACTCGCGCTCCAAATCGCTTAAAGATGTGTCACGACATGGCCACCTAAGCTTGGCAAGGCTCGCTGTGATGGGAACACTCCTCGACCTCCAGCGCTGGCTCTACGGCGGCGCGCTCGATGCACTGAACGCCCTGCGGACTGTGGGCATCGCAGGACTGCCCGCGCTGATCGGTGCAGCCTTCGGCTTCGGCATGCTCCACGCACTCCTGCCCGGCCACGGCAAGGCGGTGCTCGCCTCGCACTATGCCGGCGACGGGCGAATGGTGGGTGCGCTCGGCGCCAGCATTATTCTCATACTCACCCATGTGGGTTCGGCCATTCTGATTGTGCTGGGCGGTTTTGCTGTCCTCAAAAGCACCATTGGCGGCGCCGGGCGGTCCCCCATGCTGGAGCAGACGAGCCAAGTCCTAATCGTCGTCGTGGGCCTGTGGCTGCTTTGGCGCGCCGGGCGGCCGCATTCGCACGACCATGATCGCTCCGGCCCGGCGCTTGCCTTCGTCACCGGCCTCGTGCCGTGTCCGCTCACCACCTTCATCATGACCTATGCGCTGGCCCATGGCGCGCTCGCGTCGGGTCTCCTTCTGTCGGGCACCTTCGCCGCGGGCATGGTCGTCACGGTGGCGTCATTCCCGCTGCTGGCGGTTCTGCTGCGCACCCGGCTTATGCCGCTGCTGGCACGCACTGAGGTACTGAGAGCGCGGACGGGCCACGTGCTTGAGGTGGGAGCAGCCCTGGCGGTCATCCTGCTGGGCGTGTGGCCGCTCGTTCGCTGAGCTGATCAGGCACGCTGCTCTTCCGGCGGCCGAACGTGCCGGAAGATCCAGAGCAAAGCGAGGTCGTAGAGGATCTTCAGCACGCCGCACAGGATCAGCGGCCATGCCTCATGGCCGGCGGCGAACAGCGCCCCGGCGAGCGCCGGGCTCAATGCCGCGGCGAGACTTCGCGGCACCGAGGTGATGCTGGCGGCGGCCGGACGCTCGGGAGGCGTCACCACAGCCATCACGTAGGAGGAGCGGGTCGGTACGTCCATCTGTGACAGAGCGGAACGCACCAGCAGCAGGGTGAGCGCGACTTCGAGGCTCGGGGCCAACGCGGCGAGGATCAGGCAGAGGCTGGACGGGATGTGGGTGAACACCATGGTGTTCACGAGCCCGATGCGGCGCGACAGCCAGGCCGCCACCGGGAAGGAGAAGGCGGACAGCACGCCCGAGATGAAGAAGAAGGTGCCCGCCGCCGACAGGGACAGACCGAAGCGCGAGAACAGCCACAGCGCCATCAGCGACTGCACGGCGAAGCCGCCTGCGAACGCATCGATGGAGAACAAGGCGGCCATTCGATAGACGATGCCCCGCGAGGGGCCGAGGGCAGACGTGGGACGCGTCTCGCCGGACGCCGCGCTGCGGGGGATACGGCTGTAGAAGACGCTGCCGGCGATGCCGAGCAGCGCATAGAGGGCGAACATGCCTTCCAGCGCGGAGAGGCGTGACACGCCGATATCCGCCAGGAGGTCCGGGCTCATGGCGGCCAGTGCCCCCACCGCCGCGGCGAGCGCACCAATCAAGCTGTAGCGGGCGAAGGCGGCGGTGCGCGCCTTATCCGTCACCAGATGGGACAGGGCCGCATGCTCCAGCGGCACGAAGATGCTCACGCTCCCCGCCGACGGATTGATGGTGCCGCAGAAGGCCACCAGCAGCACCGCCCCATAGGTCTCCGATTGGGTGAAGGCGAGGCCCGTCGCCACCATCAGGGTCGAGGCGGCGATCAGCAGGGTGCGCGGGTCGAAGCGGTGACCGACGAGGCCGATGGCGAGTGTCATCAGCGCCGAGCCGAGGAGCGCTGTCGTCGCCGCCACGCCGATCTCGAAGGCGCCGAGGCCGAGGATGAAGAGATAGACCGGCAGCAGCACGGCCACGAAACCATCGCCGAAATCCCGGAGCGCCCGCGCCGCATAGAGCGACGACACGGGGGAGAACGGGCCTTGGTCCTCCGCTACCGGACTATTCACCACCTGGGTCACGGGCGCCCCTCCGTTTTCAAGCCGCCGCCGGCCACTTCGCGCTCTTGCCACCCGCCCAGGCATAGAGGGCGTCATAGATGATGAAGCCCCGCCTCAGGAGGTCGTGGTCGTCCGGCGTCACCTCGCGCAGCCCCTTGGAGATGGCCAGCAGGCCCGCCGACTGGGGCGTGAGGCCTGGCCGGCTGGTGTCGGCACCGCGCACGATGTCTGCGACGGCGGCGATGGCGGGATCACGGTCGAGGCCGTAGTGCGCCACGAAAGCGTCGAAGCTGCACTTCTCCCCCACATGGCCGAAGATGACGCCCGGCACGTCAAACGGCGTCGCCCCCGTCTCCTCGGTCCTGCGGATCACCTCGTCGGGCGGAGCGAACAGGAATTCCGGCGCCTCGTCGATGAAGCGGGCGATCAGCCAGGGGCAGGCGATGCGGTCAATGACCGGGCGGGCACGGGTGATCCATTTCATGGGCGGTCTCCTCGGCCGTCAGGGAGTGTCCGAGCTCCGTCGGCGCGAAGGAGACGCTACGCCTGCATCATAAATGATACAAGTGTTGCATTTCAAACTTGAGATGATACGGTCTGCTCATGAGCGATGATAACGCCCCCTCCGACCAGCTCTGGCTGCTGCTGATCCACCAACTGCCGACCAAGCCTGCCTATTTCCGGGTGAAGATCTGGCGGCGGCTGCAGGGCATCGGCGCCGTGGCGGTGAAGAGCTCGGTCTATGCCCTGCCGGCCTCAGCCGAAACACATGAGGATTTCCAGTGGTTGGTGAAGGAGATCGTGGCGGGCGGCGGCGAGGCTATGGTCTGCGAGGCCCGCCTCGTGGACGGACTGACCGACGCCCAGGTGCGCGCTTTGTTCGATGCCGCCCGTGACACCGACTACGAAGCGATTGCGGACGAGGCCCGCGCCATCGCCGCCGCGCTGGACGGTGACGGAAGCACCGAGAAGCAGACCGAAGCGCGCACCCAGACCAGCCGGTTGCGTCGGAAGCTCACGGACATCGTCGCCCTCGATTTCTTCGGGGCCACCGGGCGCGTCATCGCCGAGGGCCTCATCTGTGCACTTGAAACCCGGACGGCAGAGGACAAACTCATGGCATCTCCTTCCGCGCAGTCGCCAGCCGAGATGGACGCCCTTGCCGTTCTCAGGGGTCGCGTCTGGGTGACGCGGCGCGACGTGCATGTGGATCGCATCGCCTGCGGCTGGCTGATCCGGCGCTTCATCGATCCGGATGCCGAGATCCGCTTCGTGCCCGGCAAGGGCTATGAGCCGAAGGCGGGGGAGCTGCGCTTCGATATGTTCGAGGGCGAGATCACCCATGAGGGCGACCGCTGCAGCTTCGAGGTGCTGCTCGGCCGCTCCGGCATTGCCGACCCAGCCCTTCAAGCCGTGGGCGAGATCGTCCACGACATCGACCTCAAGGACGGGAAGTTCGGCCGCGAGGAAACGGGCGGCATCGCCAGCCTCATCGCCGGCATCACATTGAGCGAGGCCGATGATGCCCAGCGCCTCGCCAAGGGCGCCGGGGTGTTCGACACGCTTCACCAGTATTTCCGCGCCCGGCGCCCATAGCCGCTCGCGCGCACCCAAGGAGGACATCATGGCCAATCTGGACGGCGCGGCTCGCGCGCCGGCCCTGAGTCCGGCTGCGCCGGTTCAGGATGCCAGCCAAGCCGCCCCCAAAGGGCATGGCATCTCCTTCGGTGAGGCCTGCCGTGTCTGGGCGCGCGTCGCCGCCCTCAGCTTCGGCGGGCCGGCCGGGCAGATCGCCATGATGCATCGCATCCTGGTGGAGGAGAAGCGCTGGATCGGCGAGGAACGCTTCCTCCACGCCCTCAATTTCTGCACCCTCTTGCCCGGCCCCGAGGCTCAGCAACTCGCCATCTATATCGGCTGGCTTCTCCACCGCACCAAGGGCGGCCTCGTCGCTGGTACCCTGTTCGTCCTGCCCGGCATGATCGCCATCATGGCGCTGAGCTGGATCTACGTGCTCTTCGGCAAAGTGCTCGCGGTGCAGGCGCTGTTCTTCGGCCTGAAAGCGGCAGTGCTCGCCATCGTGCTTGAGGCGGTGTCCCGTGTCGGCAAAAGGGCACTAAGGAACAACGTGATGGTGGCCCTCGCCGCCAGCGCCTTCATCGCGCTCTTCCTGTTCCAGGTGCCGTTCCCGCTGGTGGTGCTCACCGCCGGCATCATCGGCTATTTCGGCGGGCGGGCGGGGCTCACGGCGTTCCAGCCGGGAAAGGGGCATTCAAAGCTCGGTGCGACGCAGGTGGCCGACGCCGACACGGCCCTCGGAGAGGAAATCCCTGACCATGCCCGGCCACCGGCCAGCTGGTCTCTTAAGATCGGCACCGTCTTCCTCGCCCTGTGGCTGGTGCCGGTGGCTGCGCTCGTGCTCCTGCTTGGCCCAGGGCACGCCTTCAGCGATATCGCGGTGTTCTTCTCCAAGATGGCGGTGGTCACCTTCGGCGGCGCCTATGCGGTGCTCGCTTATGTGGCCCAGCAGGCAGTAGACACTTACGGTTGGCTGAAGCCGGGCGAGATGCTGGACGGCCTCGGCATGGCCGAAACGACGCCTGGGCCGCTGATCATGGTGGTGCAGTTTGTGGGCTTCCTCGGCGCCTACCGCGATCCCGGCAGCCTTCCCCCCCTTCTGGCCGGCACCCTCGGCGGACTGCTCACCACCTGGGTCACCTTCGTGCCCTGCTTCCTGTGGATCTTCATCGGCGCGCCCTACGTGGAGACACTGCGCAGCAACAAGGCGCTCTCCGCGGCGCTGGCAGCCATCACGGCAGCCGTGGTGGGAGTGATCCTCAATCTCGCCGTCTGGTTCGCCATGCATGTGCTGTTCAGTCAGGTCGCCACGGTGAGCGCGTTGGGGCTGGAACTAGACCTGCCGGTACTCTCCTCGATCCGCCCGGCCTCGGGGATCCTCACCCTTGCCGCCATCATTGCCATGTTCCGTTTCCGCTTCGGAGTGCTGACGGTGCTCGTAGGTTGCTCTGCGCTGGGGCTGCTCTACGCGCTCGCGGGCGGCGTAGGGTAGTGTTGCCCCGGCCGTGTCGGCGACGGGGGAATGGCGATATAACTGTGGTTCATCTGGGAGTTGGCTGGACGCTCCGCCCAGCCCTACGAGCCCGCAGGAGGCATCCACTGCACCCGGATGCCCATCCTGCACCTCATGGCGCAAAGGTGCCGTACAACTCATGTGGACCCATATCGGCCTCTCGACGGCAATTTCAGCAATGTCGGCTTTGCGCCCC
>JASBUY010000465.1 GCA_030147645.1 Aquabacter sp.
ATCACATAGACCGTGCGCACCGAGCGGCGGATCTGTTCTTCCTCCTTGGGAACGAAGATGGTCGCGCCCGGCTGGAGCTTCGGCATCAGCGCGGCATTGCCGGTATCCAGGAAGGAGCGCAGGTTGAACACCTTGGGCTCGCCGCCTTCGATCACGCGGACGCGGTCGATGGAGGCATAACGGGTCACACCGCCGGCGCGCATGATCATGTCGACGACGCTCATCCCCTCCTTGAAGGCGAAGGAGCCGGGTCGGTTGACCTCGCCGAACACCTTCACGGCGGTGGAGCTGTCTCCGGCATCGCCCTGGTCGGCGAGCGTGCGGCTGTCGAAATTGATCTGCACATTGCCGGTGGCGGGCGAGGAGGGAACGAAGATCACGTCCAGCGGCTGAAGCGTCGGCAGAAGGCTGGGATCGCCGGTATCGAGATATTTCTTGTAGTCGAACACCGTCACCCGGTTGCCGCGCCGGATCTGGAACTTGTCGAGCTGCGCGCCCTGCTGGAGCCCGCCGGCAGCGGCGATCGCCTCCTGGACGGTGGAATCGGCAGGCAGGTCCACCTCCCCGGGCTTGCCCACATAGCCGAGCACCGTGATGAACAGACGGCGCTCCTTGAGGGTCACCTGGAGCGGCGTGACGAAGCGATAGGCCCGCGCCAGCGTGTTGCGGATGAGATTCGTGGCCTCGGCGAGCGTGCGCCCGGCAATCTCTACCGCCCCCACCTCTGGCAGAGTGATTCGGCCGCGCCGGTCGATGGAAAAATCACCGTTGAGCGCCGGTTCGCCGGGCAGAGCAAGGGAGAGGACGTCGCCGATCCGCAGGCGGACATCCTCGTTCTGGGTGACCGGCTGCGCCGAGGCGGCCGCGCCCGCAAACATCCACAGGCAGGCGGTAAGCAGCAGCAGCGCCCAGCGCGAGGCCAAGCTTGAAGCCAAGCTCCATGCCGCGTCCCTGGCCGCATCGACCGGGACCCGCGCGCCGCCATGTCCGAGCATGTCAGGCTCCCTTGCCGGAGGTCGGCACGCGGGCAAGGATGCGTTCGACCTTGTCCATCTGGAGCTTGAGGCGCGCGATTTCGATTTCGCAATCCTCCGGCAGGCCACCTTCGGAGAGGCGGCGCACCTGGACCATCATGCGCTCCGCATCCTGGAAATCGGCGGCCGCGTAATAGCGCGCATTGCGCTCGCCGAGCCGAACCAAGCGCATCTGCAAGGCCTCGATGCGTGCGTCCGTGGTGGGGCGGCGTTCTGCCAGCCCGCCCGTGCCCTGGGGCGGCCAGGGCGTGAAATTGGTGCTTTCGCAGCCCGCCAGGGTCACTGCGAGGAGCGGAAGGAGAAGCGCGCGCCTCATGCCTTGCCCCCATCCTCGATCAGGTCGGCGAGCCGCAGGTGGCGGATGAGCTGGAGCGGCTGGCCGGCGGCACCGCGCAGGCGCAGTTTGCGGCCCGCGAGGCGCAGGCGCTTGTAGAGAAAGACCAGCCCGCCGATGCCGGACGAATCGACGAATTCGACGCCGGTCAGGTCCAGCGTCACGTCGTCGGCGCCCGCCGCCAAGGTTTCGAACAGCGGCTTCAGGCGCGTCATGGCGGCGGCATCCATGTCTTCCCGGATATCAACCACCTTGGCCATGATTTCTCCCACCCGCCGGCATTCGGACCGCTTGCGCTCCCGACGGGGCGCCGCGACGCACGCGCATCGCCCCCTCGCAACAACAGACGATTTACCTTAATAGGCGGTAAATGCGGGTCTTCCGGACAGCCGGTTCCAAGCCAAAGGCGCGCAACGGAGGCGCATGTGAGCGGGGGTGTGGTTCAGGTGATACAGCGTCTCATCCCGGGAGGGATCGAGACACTCGCGCTTGAGCTGACGCAGCGGCTGCCGGGCGACAATCGGGTGCTCAGCCTCGAATGGACCGAGGCGCAGATCATCGCCAATTGGCCGGACATGGCGCAGTGCCCGGTGCCGTTCGAGGGATTGGAAAAGCCGCTCGGCCTGCGCCCTGCCTTCATCCTGCGCCTCGCCCGCCGGCTGCGGGAATTGGCGCCGCGCGCGGTCATGGCGCACCATGCCGGTCCGCTCTTCTATGCCGGACTCGCCGCCCGCCTCGCGGGGGTCCCGCGCTTCATCTATGTGGAACACGATGTCTGGCACTATGACGACCCGGGTGAGCGGAGGCTGACCTGGCTCTCCAGCCACCTGGTGCGCCCGCACGTGGTGGCCGTGTCGGAGACGGTGGCGCGGACAGTGCGCGAGGTAATGCCCACCTGCG
>JASBUY010000468.1 GCA_030147645.1 Aquabacter sp.
TCGCCGACCTGACGCTCGGCCTCCTGCTCGCCACGGTGCGGGACATTCCCCAGGCGGAGCGGTTCGTGCGCGCAGGGAAATGGAAGGCTGGTGCCTTTCCACTCGGCACCAGCCTGCGCACCCGGCGTGTCGGCCTCGTGGGCATGGGGCGAATCGGACAGGCCATCGCGCGCCGCCTGGAGGCTTTTGGCGTGCCCATTGCCTATCACAGCCGCAAGCCAGCGGACGGCGTCGGTTACACCCATTATTCGGACCTCATCGCGCTCGCGCGGGACGTTGACACGCTCATCCTGATCCTGCCCGGCGGACCCGCGACACGCGGGCTGATCGGGCGCGAGGTCCTGGAGGCGCTTGGCCCCGATGGCATCCTCATCAATGTTGCGCGCGGATCGGTTGTGGACGAACCTGCATTGGTGGACGCCTTGGTCAATCGCACCATCCTCGCCGCCGGTCTGGATGTGTTTGCCAGCGAGCCCCATGTGCCGGAGGCACTTCTCAACCTCGACAATGTGGTTTTGCTGCCCCACATCGGCTCTTCCACGCATCATACGCGCGGCGCCATGGGTCAGTTGGTGGTGGACAATGTGGTGAGCTGGTTCGCGGGGCGCGGCCCGCTGACCGCCGTGGCGGAAACCCCCTGGCCCCGAACCTGAAACTGCTGCCGCCGGCGGAAGGGACAGGTCCGCAAAGGCCGCAACTTCCCGCCGGTGGCGCGCTGCGATAGCGTCTCAGCCATGCGGTTCTTGATTTTCCTCTCCGTGATCCTGCTCGGCGCCGGCATGTCCGCGCCGAGTCTGGCGCAAAACGCGGGCGCCTCGAAGAGCGAGGCCGCGAAACCTTCTCCGGCAAAGCCTGCGCCTCAAAAGCCACAAGGCGCCAAGCCTCCAGACTCAAGGCCCTCCGACGCCAAAGCCGAACCGCCGAAGGTCGATCCCGCACTCCTGGCGAGCGCCCGAGCCGTCGCCGGGAATTTCCAGCTCTCCAGCGCGGATGGCGCGCGCGCCTGCGCCGTGATGCTCCAGGCCGAGCCCGAGAAGAGCGGAGGGTTCACCATTGCGCTGCCGCTTGATTCCTGCGCGGTCATTCCGTTCGCCGCCGCCGTGCGCGCCTGGACGCCCGACCCGTCGGGCGCCCTTCGCCTATTGGGTCCGGACGGGCGCACCATTGCCGAGTTCACGGAGGCGACGGGCGGCAGCTATGAAGCTCTGCGGGAAGGCGACGGCGTCTATTTTCTAGCGCCCCCCGGAGGGCTTGCGGGCATTGAAGCGCCGCCGGAAGAATTACTTGGCGAATGGACGCTCTCCCGCGCCCGGGGCGGCCCGGCTCTGTGCCGCTGGATTCTCACCGATGCGCTGGTAGGAAGCGGCAGAAGAGTGGAAGTGGCCCCCGGCTGTACTGCGCCCCTGAGCGAATTCGCGCCCACTATCTGGCGCATCGAGGGCGGTAACGTGGTCATTGCCTCCGGCGCGGGGCAGTCCACTTTGCGATTCGCGCGTCAGGAGGATGGAACCTGGGCGAAGACCCCCGAGCGCGGCCGACCTTTACTTCTCGCCCGCCCGTAAGCACGGCTATCACCCGCCTTAAGCCTGACCTTTACCGGTCGCACGCTGATCCAAGGCGGCGGTTTCAATAAGCTGTTGCACAACCGCAACAATGAAAATCCAGCATTCATGCGGGTTTGTCTAATATTTGGGCAAATCTTGCCCGTTTTTTCACATTGGAGAAGATGGAGAAATTTGGTCTCAATCTGGGCAGAAAGTCATTGGGGGTTCATAGATGAAGAAGCTCGCCGTCGCCGCTGCCGCCAGCATGATGCTCGCTGGTGCCGCCTCCGCCGCCGACATGGCCGTGCCGGTGAAGGCCGTTGTGGCGCCTCCCCCGCCCCCGGCGTTTGATATCGCCTTCGGCGTGACCGGCACTTCCGACTATCTGTTCCGCGGTATCAGCCAGACCAACAACAACCCCGCCATCCAGGGCTTCGTTGAGCTGCAGCTGCTCGACTGGGTCTATTTCAATGTGTGGGCCTCGAACCAGAATTGGGTCGAGAACTTCCAGCTCGAAGGCAACAGCTCGCTTGAAGTGGACTTCGCGGGCGGCCTGCGCCACACCTGGGGTGCCTTCACCCTCGACGTCGGCGGCGTGTACTACACCTACCCGGGCGGCACGGACTCTGCGGGCCTCAGCTCCACCGATTACAATTACTGGGAAATCTACGCGAAGCCCAGCTATGTGGTGGCTCCCTGGCTGACGCTCGGTGTGAACCTGTTCTGGACCAGCGACATGTACGCCACGGGCACTGACGGTACCGCCTTGTCGGCGACCGCCAAGGTTCCGCTCCCGGCGTTCGGCCCCGGCGGCGACTTCGGCTGGTACCTGTCTGGCGAGTACGGTTATCAGTGGCTGTCTGCCAGCGCCTATACCTATGACGTTGTCTCGATCGTGGGCTCGTCTCTGGTGACGACCCAGGAGACCATCAACGGCTACAGCTGGTGGAATGTGGGCGTCGGCTTCACCTACAAGGCGGCCACCCTGGATCTGCGCTATTCCGGCACCGATCTGTCGGGTAACAACTGCACCTACATCATCGGGATTTCCAATGGCTGCGGCGACAAGTTCATCGCCACCCTCTCCTTCACGACTTCTCTGAACGCGTTGAAGTGACCTCGCCGCGCGGCTGGCCCGCGCCGGTGACCTCCCTGAGCGCCGCGCTTTTGCGCGGCGCTTTTTTTTATTGCTGAACACGTGAAGAAGCAGAGCACCGTGCTGTGCGGCGCGCGCGGGGGATCAGATGAGCCGTAAGCCCTTCAGGCTCGCATGCCCGTCCTTGCCGACGATGATATGGTCGTGCACCTCGATCCCCAACGGCTTGGCCATGTCGATGATGCGCCGGGTCATGTCGATATCGGCGCGCGACGGCGTGGGGTCACCCGAAGGGTGATTGTGGCACAGGACCAAAGCGCTCGCGGACACCTCCAGAGCGCGCTTGATCACCTCGCGGGGATAGACCGGCGTATGATCTACGGTGCCGGTCTGGACGATCTCGTCGGCAATCAATTGGTTGCGCTTGTCCAGGAAGAGAACCCGGACCTGCTCGCGTTCCGCGAAGGCCATGGCGGTCCGGCAATATTCGATGACCGCGCTCCAGGATGACAGGACCGGCCGGCGCTTGACCTGCCCCCGCGCAATGCGATGAGCCGCCGCCTCGACGATCTTCAGCTCGGTGACCACCGAAGCTGTGACCCCCGCCACCTCTTCGAGCAAGCCGGCCGGCGCCGCGACCACTTCTGCGAAAGAGCCGAAACGATCGACGAGCGCCTTGGCAATGGGTTTCACATCACGGCGCGGGATGGCCCGGAACAGGACCAGCTCCAGTAATTCATAATCCGCCAGCGCTGCCGCTCCCGCCTCGCGAAAGCGCGTGCGCAAGCGCTCCCGATGTCCGTGGAAGTGCGGTGCGGCTTCCGCAAGTCCATCCTCGGGAGCGTCAGCCATGAGCGTTCAGGCCGAATGGTAGGGCGGCTTGTGCAGGCCCTTCGGGCTCAGCGTGAAAATTTCGGCACCCGTCTCTGTCACGCCCACGGCGTGCTCGAACTGGGCGGACAGCGACCGGTCCCGGGTCACGGCCGTCCATCCATCCGAGAGCACCTTCACATGCGGACGGCCCAGATTGATCATGGGCTCGACGGTGAAGATCATGCCCGGCTTCAATTCTGGACCTTCGCCGGGCCGCCCCACATGCACAATATTTGGCTCGTCATGGAAGATGCGCCCGACACCATGGCCACAGAAGTCGCGCACCACGCTCATATGGAGGGGTTCGACGAAATCCTGAATGGCGGCGCCGATGTCGCCCACATGGGCGCCGGGCTTGATGGCCGCGATCCCGCGCATCATGGCGTCATAGGTGACTTCGACCAGGCGCTCCGCCCGGCGGGGAATGTTGCCCACCGCGTACATGCGGCTGGAATCGCCATACCACCCGTCCACCACCAAGGTGATGTCCACATTCACGATGTCCCCTTCCCGCAAGGGGCGTGCATTGGGCATGCCGTGACACACGACATGATTGATGGAGGTGCAGACCGAATAGCGGTAGCCGCGATACATCAGCGTCGCGGGATAGGCCTTGTGGTCCATGGCGAACTGGAAAACCAGCTTGTCGATGGCCTCAGTGGAAACGCCGGGTCCGATCAGGCCGGCCACTTCGTCCAGGGCCTGCGCGGTCAGTTGGCCGGCCCGGCGCATGCCCTCGAAGCCCTCGGGGCCGTAAAGCTTGATATGCCCGGTCTTTCGCAGCGGCGCCTGCGCCGCCTCCACATAGCTCATCAGTCTCGTCCCGCAGGCAAACAGGCGCCCGCCACGCCATTTCACCCATGATTTAGGCCAAAGAGCCCGCAAAGCAAGCCGTTCCACGCGCCGGAGCCCTTATCCAAGCAGCGGAATGGCGCGCGCAACGTCGATTTCCGACGGGCCGAGATGGCAGACGAGAGCGATGGCTTCGACGCCCGACGCTCGGGCGGCATCGAAGGCGCGGCCATAGGCCGGATCGATGTCGCGGGCGAGCGCAAACGATGTCGCCGAACCGATCTGGCAGAGATAGACCATCATCGCCCGCGCCCCGCTCGCCGCCACCACCGTGAGTTCCGCCAGGTGCTTCGCGCCGCGCGCCGTCACGCAATCGGGAAACTCGGCGAGGCCCGCGCGGCGCATCAGATGGACATTCTTGACCTCCACATAGCAGGGCGGCCGCCCCTCCCCTTCCAGCAGCAGATCGATACGGCTGTTGGCGCCATACTTCACTTCACGGCGCAGGCGCTCGTAGCCGGCGAGTTCAGGAATGCGGCCTTCACGCACCGCTTCGGCCACGATCAGGTTGGGATGCATCGTATTGACGCCGACCCATTCGGCCCCGGCGCCAAAATCGGCCTCGACCAGTTCCCAGCCGAAGGCGAGCTTGCGCCCCGGCGTGCGGGCGCGTGACAGCCAAACCCGCGCACCGGGGGTCGCGAGGCCCGTCATGGCTCCGGAATTGGCCACATGCGCCACGGCCTCGGTCCCGTCTTCCAGGATCACATCGGCGAGGAAGCGCTTGTATCGGCGCACCAGGCGCGCCGGGATAAGAGGCTCCGAAAACCGCATCAGGCGCGCGCGTCGCTCCGCCCCGCCAGACACATCAGGGTCTGGGTCGCCGTCGCGCAATGGACGCGCGCTCCGGCGCTCTCGGAAAACACCTCCACCTTGACGATGGTGAGCGTGCGCCCCGAACGCACCACCTCTCCCGCCGCGATCAGCCGCTCGCCGCGCCCCGGGGCCATGATGTTGATCTTGTATTCGACCGTCAGGACGGTCGAGTCGGCGGGGAACAGCGTATAGGCGGCGTAGCCACCCGCCGTGTCGGCGATGGCGCCGATGGACCCGCCATGAAAGAAACCGTGCTGCTGGGTCAGGGTCTCAGCGAAGGGGAGGATGATTTCCGCCCGCCCCGGCGCCACCGCTCCCATCTGCGCGCCCATATGGGCCATGAAGGGCTGGCGCGCGAAGCTTTCGCGAACGCGGGTCTCATAATCGGCATCGGGCGGCGTGAACACGGGTGCGGCGGGCTGCGTCATGGCGGGGTCCAGGAGAACGGCCGCGTATAGAGCCGCAAGGTGGCGCGGCGCGCAAGGCGCCGCGCCTAGCGCTCATTGCACGAAGGTGTTCTTCAGCGTGCCGAGCCCGTCGATGGAGACTTCCACCTCATTTCGCGGCTCCTTCATGGTGCCCACGCCGAGCGACGTGCCGCAGGCGATCAGATCGCCCGGCAGAAGCGTCATGTCGCGCGAGAGCAGGGCCACCAGCTTGCGGGGCGGGAAGATCATGTCCCCCACCGCATAATTCTGCCGCTCCGCCCCGTTGAGGATGGTGCGCACATGGGCGCCCTCCGGCGGGCTCTCGGTGTTGATGGTGGGGCCGAAAGGACCATAGGCGTCAAACCCCTTCGCGCGCGCCCATTGCGGAAAGGTCGGATCCTTGTTGAGGATGTCGGCCGCCGTGATGTCGTTGACGATGGTGTAGCCGAAGATGTGGGCGTCGGCCTCGTCTTCGGAAATATTGGACGCCGTCTTGCCGATGACGATGCCGAGTTCGCCCTCATAGACGGTTTTCCCGGAATAAGCATCGGGCCGGCGCACCGTGGAGCCAGGCGCTGCGGCCGTGGTGGGGGCCTTCAGCAGATAGAGCGGCTCCGCCGGCTCCGCGACTCCGAGCTTGGCCGCCAGCGCGTGGAAATTGTTCCACAGCGCGATGATCTTGCTCGGCGCGCAAGGCGCCTCCAACGCGACGTCTGAAAGGGCAAGACGCTGGCCGGTCGGCCGGGCGCCGGCAAACATGCAGCCCTCATGAACGAGAATTTGGTCGCCCTCAAGCGTCCCGAAGCCGCCGGTGCCCCCGGCGGAAAACCGAACCCAATTCGCCATGTCGTCCTCCCGCGGCCAAGCCGCCGGAGGCCGGGGCTACCGCTTGTTCTGCATCGACGCGAGAAGCTCCCGATGCCGGCGCTCCTCGTTGTCCGAATTGACCACCATCACGGCCCAGATGGCCGCCGGCAGCCAGCCAATCAGCGTGATCTGGAGGATCAGGCAGAGCAGGCCCTGGAATATGCGGCCCCGAAGCATCAGGGCCAGCCAGGGCAGAAGCACCGCGACGGCGAACATCATCTCCATCTCTCCCACGGGAAGGACGATGGATATGTGGGGCCGAAGGGCTGAAAAGGAAGGGGTCCGCACGGCTGAGGGGGGCTTTGCCCGCATCCCGGCCGGATTTATCCCGCGGCCCGCGACAGACTTCAGTCTGGCAAATTCAAACGCCGACCCGTCCGCCGATAGCATGTGCCGATCAGCCTGTACCGCAGGCTGATCGGATCACGCATTCTCTATCCAAAGGCCCCTCTCCCGCGTGCGGGAGAGGGGGACTCGTCAATGCCGGCTCAGACCGCGCGGGCCTGGTGCATTTCCTTGATCTGCTCGGCGCTATAGCCAAGCTCGGCCAGCACTTCGTCCGTGTGCTCGCCGAGCAGCGGCGAACCCGTGATCTCCACCGACATGTCGGAGAACTTGATCGGGCTGCCGACGGTCAGATACTTGCCGCGCTCCTTATGGTCCACCTCGACGATGGTGCCCGAGGCGCGCAGGGACGGATCTTCCGCGATTTCCTTCATGGTGAGCACCGGCGCGCAGGGGATGTCGAACTTGCGCAGGATGTCCACCGCCTCGAACTTGGTCTTGTCCGCGAGCCAGGCTTCGATGATGCCGAAGATCTCGAAGATCTTGTCCTGGCGCGCAAGGGCGGTGTTGTAGGCCGGATCGTCGATCCACTCCTCGCGGCCGAGCGCGCGGCAGATGGGCGCCCAGGCATGGCCCTGGATGGTGAAGTAGATATAGGCGTTGGGGTCGGTCTCCCAGCCCTTGCACTTCAGCACCCATCCGGGCTGGCCGCCGCCGCCGGCATTGCCGCCGCGCGGAACCACGTCCGAGAACTCGCCGTGCGGATACTGGGGATATTCCTCCAGATAGCCCACGCGATCGAGGCGCTGCTGGTCGCGGAGCTTCACGCGGCAGAGATTGATGACCGCATCCTGCATGGAGACGGCGACCTTCTGGCCCTTGCCCGTCTTGTTGCGGGCGTGGAGCGCGGTGAGGATGCCGATGGCGAGGTGCATGCCGGTATTGGAATCGCCGAGCGCCGCCGCGGACACGGTGGGCGGGCCGTCCCAGAAGCCGGTGGTGGAGGCCGCACCGCCTGCGCACTGCGCCACGTTCTCGTACACCTTCAGGTCTTCATAATGGTGGCCGTCGGAAAAGCCCTTCACCGAGGCGACGATCATGCCGGGATTGAGCGACTTGATGTGCTCCCAGGTGAAGCCCATGCGATCAAGCGCGCCGGGGCCGAAATTCTCCACCAGGACGTCGCTTTCCTTGATGAGCTTGGTGAGGACTTCCTTGCCCTGGGGGGTCTTGGTGTCCAGCGTCAGGGAGCGCTTGTTGGAATTTAGCATGGTGAAATAGAGCGCGTCGGCATTGGAGATGTCGCGCAGCTGAGAGCGGGTCACGTCGCCCGCGCCGGGACGCTCGACCTTGATCACGTCGGCGCCGAACCAAGCGAGAAGCTGGGTGCAGGCAGGGCCGGCCTGGACGTGGGTGAAGTCGATAATTTTAATACCTTCCAATGGCTTAGACATTTTCGCTTCCCTTTTTTAAAGCGTTGATCCGTTTCCTCCCGGTCCGGCGCCAAGGCTCCGATCCGGACGAATTCACCCCGCGCGCCGAGCACCGCGACAGCGGCAGGCGCGGCACGGAGGACTCCCTCATCCGATAGGTCCCTGCTCCGCGCGCACCAGGCGCGGGTGGGAAGCCTTTCGGATTGCGGCCGCCCGGAGGATCCGTGGGACGCCGGCCGGTGCACGGGGAGCACTCATCCTGATCGCCATGGGCCTTCTCCAGCTAAGCTAAGGACAGCCGCTTCATTTCAGTCCTCCGCGCGGCCCTGCGGGCGCCGTGCGGAGGGTCGTCTTAGGTCCTCACTCGGCCGCCATGCGCGGGGGAAGACCCAGCGCACCGGAGACCTTGAGGGAGGAGATGCGGGCATCATCGAACCCGAGCACATCGGCGAGAATCTCGTCCGTATGCTCCCCGAGCAGCGGCGAGCGCTCCACGGGGACGTCGTTGTCCGAGAGCTTGATGGGGTTGCCGACGGTCACATAGGTCCCGCGCACCGGGTGCGGCACCTCCACCAGCGTTCCGGTCGCATAGAGCGAACGGTCGGCGGCGATCTCCTTCATGGACAGGATCGGGCCGCAGGGGATGTCGTATTTGTTCAGGATCTCCATGGCCTCGAACTTGTCGTGGGCCATGGTCCAGGCTTCGATGCGGGTGAAGATCTCGTTCAGATGGGGCAGGCGCGCCGCCGGCGTCGCATAGTTCGGATCGCTCTTCCAGCTTTGCTCGCCGATCACGTCGCAGATCTTCTCCCAGACCGGGGCCTGGGTGATGAAATAGATGTAGGCGTTGGGATCCTGCTCCCAGCCCTTGCATTTCAGGATGCGCCCCGGCTGACCGCCGCCGGAATCGTTGCCCGCGCGCGGGACCGTATCGCCGAAGGGCACGCCCTCGCCGAACTGGCTGTATTCGCGCAGCGGGCCGTGATCGAGCCGCTGCTGATCGCGCATCTTGACCCGGCACAGATTGAGCACCGCGTCCTGCATGGCCGCCAGTACCTTCTGCCCGCGCCCGGTGTGCTCGCGCTGGAACAAAGCGGTGACAATGCCCAGCGCGAGGTGCAGGCCCGTGCCGCTGTCGCCGATCTGGGCGCCGGTCACCATGGGGATGCCGTCGCGAAAGCCGGTGGTGGAGGCGGCGCCGCCCGCGCACTGGGCGACATTCTCATACACCTTGCAATCCTCGAACGGGCCGGGGCCGAAGCCTTTCACGGACGCGAGGATGAGGCGGGGATTGAGCTCCTGGAGACGCTCCCAGGTGAAGCCCATGCGGTCGAGCGCGCCGGGAGCGAAATTCTCCACCAGCACGTCGCACACCTTCACCAGTTCCTCGAGCAGACGCTTGCCCTCGGGATTCTTGGTGTCGAGCGTGATCGACCTCTTGTTGGAATTCAGCATGGTGAAATAGAGGCTGTCCGCATTGGGGACGTCGCGCAGTTGGGTGCGCGTCACATCGCCCTCGCCCGGCCGCTCCACCTTGATCACGTCCGCGCCGAACCAGGCGAGCAGCTGCGTGCAGGTGGGGCCGGACTGGACATGGGTGAAGTCCAGGATACGAACGCCGTCTAGTGCCTTGCCCATAAGAGCCTCGTTTTCCTCTGGCACGCGCTTGAAGCGACGCTTGTTCTTGTTCTCTGAACTTTGTGGAGAGTGAGGCAGGGCCCTCGCGGGGTCCCGCCTTTAGGCTGATGCCCGATCCTTAAGGAGATCAGGGGCGCGCCGTTGGCGCGGGCGCCCCATGACCGGAAAGGATCACGTGCGATCCCGGATCACTTGCGCTTCACGACGCTCTGCGGATTGAGGTTACCGATACGGCCGCTCTCGGTGCCCGCCTGCGGGTCGATCACCGCATTGATGAGGGTGGGCTTGCCGCTGTCCATGGCGGCGTCCACGGCGCGCTTCAGCTCGTCGGGGGTGGTGACGTTCACACCCACCCCGCCGAAGGCTTCCATCATCTTGTCGTAGCGGCTGTCCTTCACGAACACCGTGGTCCCCGGGTCGCGACCGGTCGGGTCGGTGTCGGTGCCGCGATAGATGCCGTTATTGTTGAAGATGACGATGCAGACCGGCAGGTTGTAGCGGCAGATCGTCTCCACCTCCATGCCGGAGAAGCCGAAGGCGCTGTCGCCTTCCACCGCGAGCACCGGCTTTCCGGTCTCGATGGCGGCCGCGACGGCGAAGCCCATGCCGATGCCCATCACGCCCCAGGTGCCGACGTCCAGGCGCTTGCGCGGCTGGTACATGTCGATGATGCCTCGGGCGAGGTCGAGGGTATTGGCGCCCTCATTGACCAGGATCGCGTCGGGACGCTCCTTGATGACGGTGCGCAGCGCACCGAGCGCACCATGGAAGTCCATGGGAGCGGAATTTTTCATGAGGCGCGGCGCCATCTTGGCGATGTTCTCGTCGCGCTTGGTGTTGATGGTCTTCACCCAATCGGCCGGCGGCGCCTGCCAGGAGCCGTCGATGCCCGCGAGAAGGGCGGCCACGCAGGAGCCGATATCACCCACCAGCGGCGCGGCGATCTCGACGTTCGAGTCCATTTCCTTGGGCTCGATATCGATCTGGATGAACTGCTTGGGCGCATCGCCCCAGGTCTTGCCTTTGCCGTGGGACAGCAGCCAGTTGAGGCGGGCGCCCACCAGCACGACCACGTCGGAATCCTTCAGCGCCGTGGAGCGCGCGGCGCCCGCGGACTGGGGATGGGTGTCGGGCAGCAGGCCCTTGGCCATGCTCATGGGCAGGAAGGGAATGCCGCTCTTCTCGACGAACTCGCGGATCGTCTCGTCGGCCTGGGCGTAAGCCGCGCCCTTGCCGAGGATGATGAGCGGGCGCTTGGCCCCCTTGAGCACCTCAAGGGCGCGCTTCACGGCATCCGGGCCGGGGATCTGCGCCGGTGCGGGATCGATCACCTTCACCAGCGATTTCGCGCCGGCTTCGGCATCCATCACCTGCGAGAACAGCTTGGCGGGCAGATCGAGATAGACGCCGCCGGGGCGGCCCGAGCAGGCCGCGCGGATGGCGCGGGCGACGCCGATGCCGATATCGGCCGCATGCAGCACGCGGAAGGCGGCCTTGCAGAGCGGCTTGGCGATGGCGAGCTGGTCCATCTCCTCATAGTCGCCCTGCTGGAGGTCGACGATCTCGCGCTCGGACGAGCCCGAGATGAGGATCATGGGGAAGCAATTGGTGGTCGCGTTGGCGAGCGCGGTGAGGCCGTTCAGGAAGCCCGGCGCCGACACGGTGAGGCAGATGCCCGGCTTCTTGGTAAGGAAGCCGGCGATGGCGGCCGCATTGCCCGCATTCTGTTCGTGGCGGAAGGAGACGACGCGGATGCCCTCGGCCTGCGCCATGCGCCCGAGATCCGTGATCGGGATGCCCGGCACGTTGTAGATGGTCTCGATGCCGTTCAGCTTCAGGGCGTCGATGACCAGATGAAAGCCGTCGGTCAGCTCCTGCTCGGGGGCTGCGTCGATGCTGTGGGCTAGTGCGGACATTCCGTTTTCTCCCGGAGAATCTTTGGCTTTTGAGTTGTGTGGCCGTCCCGTCCGGCGCCGTTTCCGGCGCTATTCGGGGAAGACCCCATGCTTGTCCACATGGGCCGCAAGGCCCATCGTGTGCTCCCGCACGAGCCGCTCGGAGAGGTCGGCATTACCGCTCTCCAGCGCCTCGATGATGCCGGTGTGCTCGCGCATGGAGGTTTCGGAGCGGTTCTCCTGCCGCATGGAAACGGCCCGGATGGCGCGCATGTGCAGGAACAGGTTCTCGGTCATGTCCACGATGAGCTTGCAGCCGCCCATGCGGATGATGGCCTGGTGGAACGCGATATTGGCCTGCGAATATTCATTCATCTGGGCGGCGGGCGAGCCCTTCTCGAACTCGTCGAACAGGCGCCGCAAACCCTTGATCTCAGCGGGCGTGGCCCGCAGTGCGGCGAGGCGCGCCGCCATGCCCTCAAGCGCGGCCCAGACCGTGACCATCTCGATGATCTGACGCTTGGTCTTGCGAACCACGAAAATCCCCCGCCGCGGAACGGAGCGCACGAAGCCCTCCTGCTCCAGCACCGTCATCGCCTCGCGAATCGGGGTGCGCGATACGCCGAGATCCTCGGAGAGCTGACGCTCATCCAGGCGGAACTCGGTGGTGGAGCCGTAAATGTCCATCTCGGTGATCGCCCGCTTGAGCGCGTCATAGGCCAGCATGCGGAGGCTGGAGCTCGCGCCAAGCGGCTCGACATTCAGCTTCGGTGTGTCTGCGACGTGCTGCACCGGGTGTTCCCTTCCCATAGGCCGGCACCTTCTGTCGGGTGCTCGCGCCAATCGGTAAAATACTGTGTACTGTATGCTAGACACGGACGCAATCCCCCGGCGGGAAAGCTCAACGGCGCGATCCGCAGAAATGGCGCGCCCGTGCTGGCGGCTCGAACATGCGGCCCCTGGGGCTGGCCGGACCGCGGCCTGAATGCGGGGCTACGGGACCTCCTAAGACCGCAAGGGCCAGGGATCGCGGGAAGCCCGGCGCCGGAGCGCCGGGCTTTTGCCTCACTCGGCTGCGGCGGGGCGCGGGCCGCCCATGATGCGCTCCTTCACCTTGCTGATCAGCGGCCAGAACAGCATGACCAGAGCGAGGGTGACGATGGAGCCCACCAGTGGATTGGACCAGAACACGCCCAGATTGCCCTGGCTGACCAGCATGGCCTGGCGGAAGGAGCTTTCCGCCATGTCGCCGAGCACCAGCGCGAGCACCAGGGGCGCGAGCGGATAGTCCAGTTTCTTGAAGACATAGCCGATGACGCCGAAGATCAGCATGACGGCGATGTCGAACCCCGCATTGTGCACCGTGTAGGCGCCCACCGCGCAGATCACCAGAATGATGGGCGCGATGACGCTGAAGGGAATGCGCAGGATGGCGGCGAAGAGCGGCACAGTGGTGAGCACGACCAGAAGGCCGGCAATGTTGCCGAGATAGATGGAGGCGATGAGCCCCCACACGAAGTCCTTCTGCTCCACGAACAGGAGCGGGCCGGGCTGAAGGCCCCAGATGAGCAGACCGCCCAGCAGCACCGCCGCGGTGGGCGAGCCGGGGATGCCGAGCGTCAGCATGGGGAGCAGCGCCGACGTTCCGGCCGCGTGGGCGGCCACTTCCGGCATAACGACGCCTTCCAGCTCGCCCTTGCCGAAATTCTTCCCGTTCTTGGAGAAGCGCTTGGCAAGGCCATAGCTCATGAAGGAGGCGGGCGTTGCGCCACCGGGCGTGATGCCCATCCAGCATCCGACCGCCGCCGAGCGGAGAGCGCCAACCCACATGCCGGGAAGCTTCTTCCAGGTCTCGAACACCACCTTGGCGTTGATCTTGGCGCTCTTGCCCTTGAAGGCCAGGCCCTCCTCCATGGTGAGCAGGATTTCGCCCACGCCGAACAGACCGATGACCGCCACGAGGAAGTCAAAGCCGCGCAGCAGCTCCATATTGCCGAAGGTCATGCGCAACTGGCCGGTCACCGTGTCGATGCCAACCGCCGCCAGGGCGAAGCCGAGCGTCATGGCCGCGAGCACCTTGAAGGGCGATTCGCGCCCCATGCCCACAAAAGAGCAGAAGGTGAGCAGATAAACCGCGAAGAATTCGGCGGGGCCGAACTGCAACGCGAATTTCGCGATCACCGGCGCAAGGAAGGTGATGAGGAGCACCGCGATGAACGCGCCGATGAAGGAGCCGGTGAAGGCTCCGGTCAGCGCCTCGCCCGCTTTGCCTTTCTGGGCCATGGGATGGCCGTCGAAGGTGGTGGCCACCGACCAGGGTTCGCCGGGGATGTTGAACAGCACCGAGGTGATTGCGCCGCCAAACAGGGCTCCCCAATAAATGGAGGAGAGCATGATGATGGCGGACACCGGGGACATGGAGAAGGTGAGCGGCAAGAGAATCGCCACCCCGTTTGCGCCGCCGAGGCCGGGCAGCACGCCGATAAGGACGCCCAGCGCGATGCCGACGAACATGTAGACGATGTTCATCGGGTCGCCGAGGACGCCAAAGCCTCCAATGAGAGATGTGAGCGCTTCCACTGTGTTCCTCCCCAGATCGCCGGCCGCTGGCCGCGGGGCGTGCGGGTGATGTTTTTCAGGGTTTCGGCCCGGTGGCGGGGAGCGGCTGAACCGAACGCCGCCCCGGACTCTGTTGTTTGGTCGTTTCTTTTGCCGCCAGCTGCGATCAGGCGACGAAGTCTCAGTATCCGAGGGCGGTCTCGATCGGGCCCTTGGGCAGGGGCACAAGGAACCAGATCTCGAACATCACGAAGAGCACCGCCGGAACACCGATAGCGACGGGCGCGATGACGAGCGGGCTGTATTTGCCCAGCCACCACATGAAGAAGGCGATGAAGATCATCGAGGCGATGTAGAGCCCGATGAAATTGATCACCACCACATAGACGATGGTGGGAATAAGCACCTTCAGCACCGAACCCAGTTGTTCGCGATCAACGAAATTCGTGAGGTCCGGCTTCTTGGTGAAAATGTTCGTGGCCAGCGTCCCGACGCTCGCAAGGAACATGATGAGACCCACATAGAAGGGGAAATAGCCGGCCTGGGGACCATCGGACGCCCATTTGGCGCCGATGCGCCAACTATCGGCCATGACCAAGGCCGCGACGCCCATGAAGAGGAGCGCGACGATGATGTCCATGGTCCGCGTGGTGACGGTGTGTTCGGACTTTTCGGTTTCCATTGCCATGACTGACGTCCTGTCGAGAAGATCATCGGACGGGAGCGGCCAGATGCGCGCCTGAAGACTGACGCGTCTTTCTGTTCTGCCCCCCGGACCCAACCGGCGCACGGCGCGCGCCGGACCCTGCGTGACATCGCCGGAACTGCAGACCGCACTTGCCAAGCGCGCATCTGAGCCCTGGAATTGAGCAGCAGAACCCTAGCCGAAGCCAGCCGGGCTGGTCGGGTCTGCCGTCCCGCCAGAGGCTCACCGAGGTGAGGCTTTGGCGCCGTCATGCCGCATCAAGAGCTTTGGCGATGCGGAGGGCTGCCCGTCCGCAGGCCGGGAGTGCAGGCGGTCCGGGCGCGCTCACGCCGGGACCGCCCGCCTCGGGATCACTTGGCGATAAAGCCCGCCTTCTCCATCAACGACCGGTGGCTTTCCGCCGCCTTGCCGAGCCACGCCTTGTATTCGGCGCCGGTCAGCATGGTCGTGTTGAAGGCGCCCTTCTCCATGAATTCCTTCCATTCGGGCGTCTCGCGCACCTTCTTGAAGAGATTCACGTAGTAATCGACCTGATCCTGCGTGACGCGGGGCGCCATGAAGATCCCGCGCAACATCAGATATTCGATATCGAGCCCGCCTTCCTTGCAGGTCGGGATATCGGACCAGGACTTTCCGCCCGCGACCGGCTCCTTATAGGGCAGGCGCTGGGTATCGAAGACGCAGAGCGGCTTCAGCTCGCCGGCGCGCCACTGCGACACCGCCTCGATGGGATTGTTGACGGAGGACGTGATGTGGCCGCCCACAAGTTGCGCCGCGACATCGCCGCCGCCCTTATAAGGGACATAGATGAACTTGGCGCCGGTCGCCTGCTCGATGGCGGCGGTGATGATCTGGTCTTCCTGCTTGGAGCCGGTGCCACCCATCTTGAATTCGCTACCGGCGGGCGCCGACTTCAGCGCAGCCAGATAGCCCTTCACATCGTCATAAGGAGCTTTGGCATTCACCCAGAGGATGAATTCGTCCAGCGCCAGCATGGCGACAGGGGTCAGGTCGTCCCACTTGAAAGGCACGCCGGTGGCAAGGGGCGTGGTGAAGAGGTTCGAGAGCGTGATGATGATCTTGTGGGGGTTGCCGGCCGACCCCTTCATGTCGAGGAAGCCTTCGGCACCCGCGCCACCCGACTTGTTGATCACCACCAGAGACTGGGCCATCAGATTGTTTTTCTGGATGATGCCCTGAAGCATGCGCGCCATCTGGTCGGCGCCGCCGCCCGTGCCGGCGGGAACAACGAATTCAACGTTCTTGGTAGGCTCCCATGCCCAGGCGGAGAGAGGCGCAAGAGCCGCTACCGCAGTACACACTGCCGCGAATTGCCTGAATGATTTGGCGATTGCCGAACGCATCTTGTCTTCCTCCCGGGTCGCCCGCCTTCTTTGTGAGGCGGATGCTTGGCGTAACCTGTTGAAGAATTTAATATTCTTGCCACCCTGGCGTGAGGTGGATGTGGAAATAGTATATAGTATGTCAGGCGTACGCAACGGAAATCGGCAATTCTGAATTTCGTGGGCCGAATACATGCGTCATGTATTTTGCATAAAATATTTCAGCGTTGCGCCGGGAGCGAATGCTGCAGGTGCACGCGCATTTGCTGCAAAGCAGCAGCCGGTCGCGGCGGGGTCCGGACCCGCGTCAGCCGCAAAATCGCGCGCAAAAACAGAGCCTTAATGACGAAACGCGCGCAAAGATTACCCTGGCGCGTGCACCAAGCCCCAGCCATAAGCCAGAGCCTTACCTCAGCGTGACCAGGCACCAGCCACAACGCTGACCCGGCGCAGCCTTTAGCGATACGCCACAAACTCCGGCGGCAGAGTTTCGTCAGCCCCGGAATAAAGGCGCGTCATCTGATCGGCCGCGGCGACGACCCGCCGGCCGAGACGCGCCACCCGATCCTCGCTCATGCGCACGGAAGGACCCGAGACCGAGACCGCTCCGATCGGCTCACGCCATTCGTTGAAAATGGCCGCCGCCACCGCCCGCATACCGGCAGTGTGTTCTTCCTGATCGACGGCAAATCCCCGCTCGGTGACCAGAGCGAGATCATCCACCAATTCGCGCTCCGAGCGGTGCGTGCGCACGGTGAAGGCTTCATAGCGAATCTGGGCGAGGCACGCCCCGCGGAAAGCCGGACTGGCCGCCGCCAGGATCGACTTGCCCGCCGCCGTGGCGTGAAGCGGCAAGCGTGCGCCGAGGCGGAAAAAGGCGCGTACCGGTGCATGGCCTTCCGCCTGCCCCACCACCACCAGCTCGTTGCCGTCGAACATGGCGAGGTTCACCGTCTCCTCTGTCTCATGCAGCAGGCGGCGAATGACTGGGCGCCCAACGTCGGGAAGCTTGCGGATGCGCAGATAGGCCGCGCCGATGCGGAACAGGCCGAGACCCACCGTCCACAGCCCGTTTTCCTGATCATGGTTGACCAATTGGCGCTTCTGCAGTGTCGCCAGCAGCCGATGCGCCGTGGACGCCGGAAGGTCGGCCCGCTTGGCGATATCGCTGAGACTCATGCCGTCCGCTTCAGCCAGAACCCTCAGCAGCGCGATGGCCCGATCGAGGGATTGGACTTCTCCACCGTCCGTCGCGGAGGCGGGCCGCCCCCGGCGACGCGGGGCGATGATCTGATCCTCCATGATCCTCGTGCGGCTCCCTGCACCTGACATGGCGCGCTTGATGCGGCCCTTGAAGGCTTCCCCGTCACGGGAGGTGATGCACGCCAGTGCCTGGGGATTCCCTTGGGGTAGAAGGCGCCTTTTCCGGCCGCTCGGCAAGAGGCGCACGGGAGGTGCGACACCCCTGCGGCAATTTTCCATATTACGGAAAAATATCCCATAAATATCGTGGGCAGGGAGATCGGAGACGGGACGCGCGCCCGGATATCTGGCATACATTATACGCCATCAGTGATACGGGAGGAAAAGCCATGAAGGTGTGCATCTATGGCGCCGGGGCGATCGGTGGGTATCTGGGGGTACAGCTGGCGCAGGCCGGCGCGGATGTGAGCCTTGTGGCGCGCGGGGCCCATTTGGAGGCCATGCGGCAGAATGGCGTGAAGTTGCTCATCGACGGGGAAGAGCGCGTCGCCCGTGTGCGCGCCACCGACGATCCGGCGGAGTTGGGGCCGCAGGATTATGTGTTCATCGCCCTGAAGGCCCATTCCGTCCCGTCCGTCGTGGACCGCATGCGCCCGCTGCTCGGCAATGACACCAGCGTCGTGACAGCCGTGAACGGTGTGCCCTATTGGTACTTCTACAAGCATGGCGGCGCGCTTGAGGGCCGCACCCTGGAGAGCATCGATCCAGGCGGAAAGCAGTGGGATGTGCTGCGGCCCGAGCGCGCCATCGGCTGCATCGTCTATCCCGCGACCGAAGTCGTGGCGCCCGGTGTCATCCAGCATGTCTATGGCGACAAATTCCCCATCGGAGAGCCCTCGGGCGAGGTCACCGACCGCGTGGAAAAGCTGAGCGCGCTCATGGGCGCCGCGCAGCTTCGGGCGCCCGTCATGACCAATATCCGCGACGAGATGTGGCTGAAGCTCTGGGGCAATCTCTGCTTCAATCCCATCAGCGCCCTGACCCATGCCACGCTGGACGTGATCGCCACCGATCCGGACACCCGCGCCGTGGCCCGCGCGATGATGACAGAGGCCGAGACCATCGCGCGCCGGCTTGGCGTCAATTTCCGCGTGGATGTGGAGCGCCGTATCAATGGCGCGGGCGCGGTCGGCGCCCACAAGACGTCCATGCTCCAGGATCTGGAGCGCGACCGCCCCATGGAGATCGATCCGCTGGTGACGGCCGTCCAGGAGATGGGCCGCCTGTTGGAGGTGCCGACCCCCACTCTGGACGTGGTGCTGGCCCTTGTGCGCCAGCGTGCGGCGATGGCGGGCCTCGGCGGACACCTGTCCACGCCGCCGCTGACCGCCGCCGACCTTCCCGGCGCCGACACGCGTCACTGACCCCCCTCACCGGGACAAGAAACGCAAAAGCCCCCGGCGGAAACGCCGGGGGCTTTTTGCATTTCAACGCCGCACAAGGCGGCGCCTCACATCCACGATCCGCGCGCGAAAAGGGCGCGCCGCCTCACTCGGCGACGACTGCCACCGCCGCACCGGTCGCCGCCACATCGCCGGCGGAAAGCGCGACGCCGGCAAGGGCGTAGCCAAGAACCAGAGTGGCAAACACAGCAATGCGCTTCAGCATGGGACTACTCATTGAACGAGAACGGTTTGGCGCGGTGCAGCGCGATTAAGGCACGCTGCGCCACAGAGGTTCCCAAAGGGTTAAAATCAGCGGGTGAATCGTTGCCGTCCCAGCCCACCTTCGTCGGCAGGGTTAATGCACCAGCGCCCTCTCCAGTTCCACACGACCAAAGGCCGACGCACACATTTGTCGAGAGCCTGTCGCCGGACGGCCACACCGCGCTGCACTGCACGCGCTTCGCCGCTAGACAGCGTGAGAGGCGACGTCTATCGGAGGGGCCGTCTGCTCCCGCGAGAAACCTCCTGATCCATGCTCCGCAAGCTTTACGACTGGGTGATCGCCTATTCCTCGCGCCCGTCGGCCCCCTGGGCATTGGGCATCGTCTCCTTCGCGGAAAGCTCGGTCTTCCCCATTCCGCCGGACGTGCTCCAGGTGCCGATGACGCTGGCGCGGCCGGACAAGGCTTGGACCTATGCGCTGATCGCCACCTTGTCGTCGGTGGCGGGGGGCCTCGTGGGCTATGCGATCGGCGCCCTGCTCTATGACAGCGTCGGCCTGTTCCTCATCAATCTCTACGGCTACGTCGCGAAGGTTGAGACGTGCCGGGATGCCTATGCCCAGTACGGGCATTGGGTGATTCTGCTGAAGGGCCTGACGCCGATCCCCTACAAGCTGGTGACCATCACGTCGGGCTTCGCCAATTACAATCTCTTCTGGTTCGTCGTGCTCTCCCTCATCACGCGCGGCGCACGCTTCTTCATCCTCGCGGCGCTGCTCAATCATTTCGGGCCGGCGGCGCGGGAATTCATCGAGAAGCGGCTCGGCCTCGTAACGCTCGGCCTGTTCGCAGTGGTGGTCGTGGGCCTCGTCGCGGCGCTCTATCTGTTCTGACTGCCGCCCGGGGCCGGGGCGACCGGGACCAGCCCTCGACGCTCCAGCTTCAGCATGGCATCATGGTACAGCATCCGACGCGCCCGCGCCGGATGCGCATCGTGCGGCCCGTCGCGGCCTTCCGCCCCCTGTTCCGGTCGCGACCCATGCCGCCCTTCCTCTCCCGCTTGAGCGCAGAGCCCGCCCCGCTGGATTGGTTTGTCCGGAAGGCCTGGCATCCCTGGATGATCGTCGGGATCGTCTCGACGGGCGCCTTCATCGGCCAGTTCGACGCGACGGTGGTGCAGCTCGCACTGCCGAGCCTCGGGCACCATTTCGGCATCTCCATCCATCACGTCAGCTTGGTGGCGCTCGCCTATCTGGTGGCGTTCGTCGCCTTCCTGCCGGTCTTCGGGAGGCTGTGCGAGATGTATGGGCGCAAGATGCTCTACATCGTCGGCTATCTGATCTTCGTTCTGGCCAGCGCGGCCTGCGGCTTCGCCACAGATTTCTGGGAATTGGTAATCCTGCGCTTCCTGCAAGGCGTCGGCGGGGCGCTGCTCGGGGCCAATAGCATGTCGATCCTGGTCCATACGGTGTCGCTGGACCAGAGGGCGCGGGCCCTGGGCTGGTTCGCGGCGGCCCAGGCGGCGGGGATGAGTTTGGGACCCGTCCTGGGCGGCATCCTCATTCAGAGTCTCGGCTGGCAATGGATATTCTGGTTCGTTGTCCCGCTCGGCGGCTTAGCCATGTGCGCCGGCTGGGTCGCGCTTCCGCGCACCGCCGACGCCACTGGGGATCACAGCTTCGACTGGCTCGGCGCCGCGCTCATGAGCCCGGCGCTCATGCTCATTGTCGCCGTTCTGAGCCACGCGTCCGCGTCACACTTCAACCTGCCACTCAATCTCGGGATGGCTTTCGTCGCGATCCTGCTGCTGGTGCTCTGGGTGCGCCACGAGCGCAGGGTGCTTGCGCCCATCATCGATCCGGCCTTGTTCGAAAGCGCGGCCTTCTGCGGGGCGGCCCTCGGAACGATGCTGGCTTACGCCCAATTGACCGCCATGTTTTTCCTCATGGCCTTTGCGCAGTCTCGCGGGTTCGGCGAAACGCCGCTGGTGAGCGGGTTGCACCTTGCGGTCCTCGCCCTCGCCATTGGCCTCAGCGCGCCGCTGAGCAGCGCGGTGCGCGAACGGCTCGGGCGCGCGCGCATCAGCCTCGCCGCCATGGCGCTCACTCTGGCCGGCGTGCTGCTCCTCTACGTCACCCTCGGGCGCGTGGAAAACCATCGGGTTGTGGACGGCATGGCCTTCATTCTGTTCGGGGCCGGCCTGGGCCTCTTCATTGCTCCCAACAATGACACCGCGCTCGCTGCCGCGCCTCCCGGATTGGCCGGCGCGGCAGGGGCTTTGCTGAACCTCGTGCGGGTGCTGGGCGCGAGCCTCGGTGTCGCCGGCGGTGCGGCCTTTCTTTCGCTGAAGCTCCACGATTTGAATATGGCAGGCCATATCCGCTTCGCGCGAGGACCGGAAATGATCGACGCGGTGCGCGACTGCATGCCGGCCCTGGCGGCCGTCATCCTCTGCGGGGGCTTGCTGGCGCGCTTGTCGGCCCGCCGCGTGTCGGCGGCGCGCTGAGCCTTCCTCACCTTCTGCTCCGCCTTCGGCCAAGCCTGAGCGGCCGGCTCAAACGGGCGGGCGATGCGCCGGCTCGCAGGCGCACGCCCTTCGCCCGCCCACCAATCGCCAAGACTCTCAGCGCGGCAGGGTGGTCGCGCCCATCAGGTCCTTGTCGATGGCATGGGCCGCCTGACGGCCCTCGCGGATCGCCCAGACCACCAGAGACTGGCCGCGCCGCATGTCCCCCGCCGCATAAAGGCGGGGCGTGGAGGTCAGATACTGCTCCTCGTCCGCGCGCACATTGCCGCGCGCGTCCAAAGCGAGACCGACCTCGGCGACCATGCCGTCATGCATGGGATGGGCAAAGCCGATGGCCAGGAAGACGAGGTCCGCGCGGAGCACGAATTCCGTTCCGGGGACGGGCTGGCGCTTGGCGTCGACCCGGGCGCACTTCACGCCGGTCACGCGGCCATTGCGTCCTTCGATGCCGAGCGTGGCACAGGCGAATTCGCGCTCTGCGC
>JASBUY010000472.1 GCA_030147645.1 Aquabacter sp.
CCCATGTCGCGATAGGCATCGACCCCCAGTGCGCCATGACGCTTGGAGAGCTTAGCCCCGTCGGGACCGTGAATGAGCGGGATGTGGGCCATGGCGGGCACGTCCCATCCCATGGCGCGGTAGATTTGCGTCTGGCGGGCCGCATTGGTGAGATGGTCGTCGCCTCGGATGATGTTGGTGACGCCCATGTCATGGTCGTCCACCACCACCGCCAGCATATAGGTGGGCGTACCGTCGGAACGGAGCAGGACGAGATCGTCGAGGTCCTTGTTGGGGAAGGTCACGGTGCCCTGCACCATGTCCTCAATCACCGTGACGCCGTCCTGAGGCGCTTTGAGGCGGATCACCGGCTTGCGGTCGGTCGGAAACTTGGACGGGTCGCGGTCGCGCCAGCGCCCGTCATAGCGGGGCGGGCGACCTTCCCGCCGGGCCGTCTCGCGCATCTCTTCCAGCTCTTCGGGAGTCGCAAAACAGGGATAGGCGTTGCCCCGCGCCAGCATCTCCTCCACGGCCGCCCGGTGCCGCTCGGCGCGCGCGAACTGGTAAATGACGTCACCGTCCCAATCGATGCCGATCCAGGACAGCCCTTCCAGGATGGCGTCGATGGCCTCCTTGGTGGAGCGCTGACGATCGGTGTCCTCGATCCGCAACAGCATCTTCCCGCCCTTTGCCTTGGCGTAAAGCCAGTTGAAGAGCGCGGTGCGCGCACCGCCGATGTGCAGGAAGCCGGTCGGGGAAGGGGCGAAACGGGTAACGATCTCAGACATTTCGGTCCAGTCGAACGGGTCGGGAAACGGCTTCGCCAGGAACGGGCGGCGCGATCGCGCGGCGGCCCATGGCGCGCGGGCGGCGCCCATGTAGCATAGGAGCCGCTGGGAAGGAACGTGAGGGGTGAGGGACGCGCCGCATACCGCATCCGCCAGAGCGCGTGCCGTCGCGGTCGCGCTCAAGGGCGGCGTGCGCGCTTGGCCCGGCTTGGACGGCCTTGTGTCCCGCGTGACCCGGCGGCTGGCGGCAGACGCGCGGGCGGAGCTGGAGTCTGGCCGGCTGATCTTGTGGCTGCCCGTGGCTTTCGCGGCAGGAATCCTCGTCTATTTCTCGGCGGAGCAGGAACCCTCCCTCTGGGCGGCCCTGATACTGGCCGGCGGGCTCTCGGCGGCGTGTTACGGCGCGCGGACGCGGGCACTCTCCTTCGCCATTCTGCTGGGCATAACGGCGCTGGCCTGGGGCTTTGCTATCGCGACGCTCCAGACCGCGCGCATCGCCCGGCCCATTCTCCTGCCGCCCCCGGTCGCGGTGCGCCTGATCGGCCATGTGGAGGGCGTGGAGCATCGCGCGAATGCGGACCGGATGCTGTTGCGGGTGGCGTCCGTCGAGGGGCGGGGCCTCGACATCAGGCCGGGGCTTGTTCGGCTGTCGGTCGCCAAAGGGAGCGCGCCGCCGCCTGGGACGCCCGTTTCACAGCTCGCTCGGCTGTTGCCTCCGCTGGCACCGGCTCTCCCCGGCGCTCATGATTTCGGCCGGGCGCCCTGGTTCGCAGGGATCGATGCGGTGGGCTTCGGCCTCGGCCGACCCAAGGTCGTCCGGCTCGATGCGCCTGTCCCCTGGAGCGTGACGGTCGCGGCGTTTGTCGCCCACGTTCGGGCCCAGATGGCGGCGCGCATCCGGGCCTCGCTGCCCGAGCCGGCGGCGGGCATTGCCGTTGCGCTCGTCACCGGGGATCGGTCGGGCGTGTCGCCGGCCGTCGAGGACAGCATGCGCAGTTCGGGCCTGACCCACGTCCTGTCCATATCGGGTCTGCACATGGCCCTGGTCGCGGGAACCCTCTTCGCCTTGGTGCGCGGGATTTTGGCGCTGTCACCGGCGCTCGCGCTCGGCTTCCCCGTGAAGGCTTGCGCCGCCCTGACGGCGCTGGCCGGGAGCGCCTTCTATCTGCTCTTGTCAGGGAACGATGTGCCGGCGCAGCGCTCGTTCATCATGACGGCTTTGGTTCTGCTGGGGGTAATGGTGGGGCGCCCGTCTCTCAGCTTGCGAACTGTAGGTATCGCCGCGCTTGTGGTCTTTGCCTTGTCGCCCGTCTCGGTGCTGGAAGCGGGAACGCAAATGTCTTTCGCCGCCACCCTTGCTTTGGTGGCGGCCTATGAAGGCTTGCAGCCGCTGCGGGGCCGAAAGCCGCCGGAGGGCACTATTGGACGGATCGCCTTCAAGGTCGCGGTCTTCTTTGGTGCCCTGGCGCTCACATCCTTGGTGGCTGGCTTGGCAACGGCGCCCTATGGCGCGCTCCACTTCCAGCGCCTTGCCCCCTACGGCCTCCTCGCGAATCTCGCGGCGATGCCGGCCGTGTCCATATTGGTGATGCCGTTCGGCCTGATCGGAGTCCTGCTGCTGCCATTCGGCCTTGATGGCCTGGCCTGGCCGATCATGGGCGTTGGGCTCGATATCATGACGGCGGTCTCGGATCGCGTCGCGACCCTGCCGGGGGCCGTGCTGCATGTGGGTGTGGTTGGGGTTCCGACAGCCTTGGCCGCGACGGTCAGCCTTCTGTGCCTGTGTCTCCTACGAGGGACACTGGTTGTCCTGGCTTTGCCGCCTGCGCTGGTGGCGGCGATGCTCGCGGGAAACCCGCCGCGCCCCGATATCCTCATCAGCGCGGACGGCCGCACCGTTGCCGTTCGAGACGGCGAGGGACGGCTCTCCGTCGCGGGCGCGTCCAGCAACAAGATGGTCGTTTCGCAATGGCTCACCCGGGACGCAGACCTTCGCGAACCGGGCGACAAAGCGCTCTTGGGGACATTTAAATGCGATCGAACGGCCTGCATCGCCCCAATTCCGGGCGGGGGTCGGATCGTGCTGGCGCGCAGGGCCTTTTCACCCAGCTTCCCGTGTACGGCCTCCGATATCGTGATCGCACCCGCCGGCGCGCCCCAGTGCGGGGGATCGGCCTATTCAAGCCAGTCTCTTGAGCGGACGGGGCCTGTGGCCCTCTATCGCGACGCCAATGGCTGGCGTGAAGTTCCGACCCGCAACCCGAAGATCCAAAGGCCGTGGATGGCCCCGCTGCCACCGCCTGCGGACTTGCCTGATGGCACGCGCGGGCTGGCGGACGATGCCGGCTCCTGACGGGCTCTGGGACGCCTACTCGTCCGCTCCCGCTGCCGGACGGCCGTTTTTCAGGTAAGGCGGCCGCGGAATTGAGGCATGGGCGGCGCGCAAGGCGGCGGACCAGCGCTCGCGCAGATCGTGGAAATAGGGCTCGCCCGGCTCGATGCGATATTTCAGCTCGGCCTCCAGCGTATCCGGGCACACGACCATCATGTCGATGGGCAGGCCAACGCCGAGATTGGACCGCATGGTCGAATCCATGGAAATCAGGCTCGCCTTGAGGGCTTCCGAGATATCCATCTCATAATTCACGGCGCGGTCCAGAACGGGTTTGCCGTATTTATGCTCGCCGATCTGGAGGAAGGGCGTGTCGGTGGTGCATTCGATGAAATTGCCGGCCGAATAAATCATGAAGAGCCGCAACGGCCCGCCGGCGATTTGGCCGCCCAACAGGAACGACACGTCGAAATTGACGTTGCTCTGCTCAAGCGCGCCACCATCCACCTGATGAACCTGGCGGATCGCCCGGCCCACCAATTGGGCGGCCTGAAACATGGTGCGGGAATCGCGCAATTGCTGCCGCTCGCCGGCCTCGTGGTCCTCGACGCCCTCATGCAGCAGGCTGATGACGGACTGGGACACGGAGAGATTGCCGGCCGAGGCGATGGCCATCACGTAATGGCCCGGCTCTTCGAAGATGTGGAGCTTGCGAAAGGTCGAGATGTTGTCGAGCCCCGCATTGGTGCGGGTGTCCGCCACCATCACCAAGCCGTTCCTGACCAGAACCCCACAACAATAGGTCATCGCCGTCCCCTTCGCTCGGCGCGATTTATACCGAGCGGGATGACCTTGCCGCAATCGTGATGGCGGACGTGGCACGGGAAAATGTGGCGGAGCGAGAGGGCCGCCCTGTCAGTCCTGCTCTTCGGGCGCCGACCCGCGACGGAAGGGTCCAAGATCCGACAAGTCTTCGCCCATGCCGCGCACATAGGCGCGCTCGCGCTCCAGATATCGGTCCACGGCGCGGCGCAGTTCGGGATTAGCGATCCAGTGTGCGGAGTAGGTCAGGCGGGGCAGATAGCCGCGGGCCAGCTTGTGCTCGCCCTGCGCCCCGGCTTCCACAACCGCGAGCTTGCGGGAAATGGCGAAATCGATGGCCTGGTGGTAGCAGACCTCAAAATGGAGGAAGGGGTGATGCTCCACGGCCCCCCAATAGCGTCCATAAAGCGTGTCCACCCCGATCATGTTCAACGCACCGGCTATGTAGCGGCCGTTCCGCCGCGCCATGATGAGAAGGACGCTCTCCGCCATCCGTTCGCCCAGCAGCGAGAAGAAGGCACGATTGAGGTAAGGTTGCCCCCATTTGCGGGCGCCGGTGTCCATATAGAAAGCGAAGAAGGCGTCCCAGGCGGCTTCCGTGATGTCAGCGCCAGTGAGCCATTCGATGGAGAGGCCCGCGCTTAGGGCTTCGCGCCGCTCGCGGCGCAGGGCCTTGCGTTTGCGGGAGGCCAGCGCCTCCAGAAACTCCTCGTAGGTGCCGTAACCGGCATTGGTCCAGTGGAATTGCTGGTCGATGCGCTGGAGGAAGCCCTGGCCCCCCAAGCGCTCCCATTCCGCCTCGCGTGCGAAGGTCACATGAACCGATGAGGCCTGGCGCTGCCGCGACAACTGGACGAGGCCTGCGGCCAGCAGGTCCGATCCCGCGTCATCGTGGGGGTCGCGCGTCAGAAGGCGGCGGCCGGTCACGGGGGTGAAGGGCACGCTCACCTGGAGCTTGGGGTAATAGCGGCCGCCCGCGCCCTCATAGGCGTCGGCCCAGCCGTGGTCGAAGACATATTCCCCACGCGAATGGCTCTTGAGATAAGCCGGAGCCACGCCCCGCGCGCTGCCGTCCGGTCCGGCCAGGAAGAGATGCTGCGGCAGCCATCCGGTGCGCGCGCCGACACAGCCGGCATCTTCCAGCGCCGAGAGGAAGGCATGGCGCACAAAGGGTTCCGGCTGCTCGGCACCGCCGGCCGCGCAGGCATCCCATTGCGCGGCGGGTATTTCGGAGAGTCGCCCGAGGACCTGAAGTGTCGCGTCGCTCATGCGCCGGAAAGATGGGACCTTCCCTCCATCCGCGTCAGGGCGGTGGAACGTCGCATGCCGCTGCCGATCCTAATATTGGGCAGGCTTGAGAATGAGGATGTTGAGATCCTCTTCCGGCCAGAAATCCTTGGCCTGCATCTGGAACGTGGTGGGGCCGATCTTCTTCACGCCG
>JASBUY010000473.1 GCA_030147645.1 Aquabacter sp.
CGTGCCCTTGCCGGAGGCGGCGGGCCCGTCGATGGCGATAATCATGCGCCCCTCACCGGATCACGGCGCCAAGGCCCGCCATCATGGGCATGAAGGTGGGGAAGGAGGTGGCGATGAAGGTGGTGTCGTCGATGCCGACGCCCTCCTGGGACGCGAGCCCCAGCACCAGGAAGGCCATGGCGATGCGGTGATCCATATGGGTCGCGACCGGCCCCCCGCCGCGCACCGCGCCGCCGCCCGCGACGATGAGGTCGTCGCCGTGCACCTCATGGGCGATGCCGCAGACCGCGAGCCCGTCCGCCACCGCCGCGAGGCGATCGCTTTCCTTCACCCGCAACTCGGCAAGGCCGCGCATGGCGGTCGGGCCGTCCGCAAAGGCGGCAGCCACCGCGAGGATGGGATATTCATCGATCATGGCCGGCGCCCGTTCGGGCGGCACCTCGACGCCCTTCAGGTGCGAATGGCGCACGCGAAGGTCCGCCACCGCCTCGCCCCCTTCGGTGCGCTCGGCGAGAATGTCGATGCGCGCGCCCATCTCCATCAGCGTGGTGACGAGGCCGATGCGCAGCGGGTTCATCATCATGTCGGTGATGACGATGTCCGATCCCGGCACCAGAAGCGCCGCCACCAGCGGAAACGCCGCCGAGGACGGGTCGGAGGGCACCACCACGGGCGCCCCGCGCAGCGCGGGCCGGCCGGTGAGCGTGATGGTGCGACCATGGGGGCCGAACGGCTCCACCCGGACCTGCGCGCCGAAATGGGTCAGCATGCGCTCGGTGTGATCGCGCGTCGCCTCGCGCTCGCGCACCACCGTCTCGCCGGAGGCAGCAAGGCCCGCGAGCAGCACGGCGGATTTCACCTGCGCGGAGGGAACGGGGGTCTCGTAGGTGAAGGCCGAGAGGTCCGCGAGGCCCCGGAGGGTGAGTGGAAGGCGCCCGCCCTCGGCGGCGGACAGCACCTCGACGCCCATGGCGCTGAGCGGATCAAGCACGCGGCGCATGGGACGCTTGCGCAGGCTCGCATCGCCATCGAACGTCGCGGCGATGGGGTTTCCCGCCACCGCGCCCATCATCAGCCGCACGCCCGTGCCGGAATTTCCGAAATCGAGCGGGGCCGCCGGCGCGCTGAAGCCGCCGACGCCGACGCCCTCCACCCGCCATTGGCCCTCACCGATCCGCTCGACCCGCGCGCCGAGGGCCGCGCAGGCCTTGGCGGTGTTCAGCACGTCCTCGCCTTCCAGCAGGCCGGTAATGTGGGTTTCGCCCCGCGCGAGCGCGCCGAGGATGAGCGCGCGATGGGAGACGGACTTATCCCCCGGCACCCGTACGCGGCCGCTGAGCGCACTGCTCGGGCGCGCCGTCGCGGGGTGGACCGGGCCGGTTCCATGGGCGGCGGAGGCGGCGGGGGCAGGGCTGGACATGGGCGGCCTTATGGGGCGTTGGTTCGTAATTGGCGGTGCCTCTACCATGCGCGGGAGGGGCGCACCAAGGCCGAAGCGTTGATTCCGCCTTGACAGGGCGGCGGGCTTTGGTCAATGACCACCCCTCTTTTGAACCCAGCGAAGGGTCTTGCCGTGGCGAAGTCTGAACTCGGCACTAAGCGGGTCTGCCCGGTGACGGGCCGCAAATTCTACGACCTGAACAAGGACCCGGTCGTCTCTCCCTATACGGGCGAGTCGTATCCCCGGTCCTTCTTCGAGCCTGCCGTCCGTGGCGGGCGTGCCGAGCCGCGTGCCGCAGTGGTTGCGGAAGAGGCCGAGGACGAGGTCGCCGACGTCGAGGTCATCTCCCTGGAGGAGGCCGACGAGGAAACGGCGGGCGCCAAGGTGGTGGCCGGCGATGAGGATATCGACGTGGAAGACGACCTCGGCGACGCCGCGGACGACGACACGTTCCTCGAAGAAGACGAAGATGATGGGGATGACGTCTCCGATCTGATCGGAGAGGGCCTCGAGGACGACGAAGAGGCTTGATCATCTCCGCGGCCTGTGCTTAAAGGCCGCCCTCGCCCGAGGGAACTTCCCCCGGGCACCCCGCCGCGGGACACTTCCCGAGGAGCTTCCAAAAGAAGTTCCCACCCGCGGCCCGGTGGGGCCATAGCTCAGTTGGGAGAGCGCTTGAATGGCATTCAAGAGGTCGGCGGTTCGATTCCGCCTGGCTCCACCAAATTTCTGATTTTCCTGACATCGGCCAGACGCCAGCCGTTTCAACGGCCCGGCAGCCTTTGAAACGGACCAAAGGTCCCGCGGACGCTGTGATGTCCGCCATCAAGTCCTCATCCCAGCGAAACATGCGAACCGGCCGTGTGTGCCGGACGAGCGCAAGCTCCCAGCGAATCAGCCCGCCTAAGCGCGCGCGATTCGCTGCCGCCCGCGCCGGAGCGACGCGATGCCGGGACGGGAGCGAGCCGCGCAAAAAAGAATCGCCCCCGAATCGCTATGCGCTGCGCCTCTGCTGGCGGTGGCGCCCGTCGCGGCGTTCTGGAAGGTGCGGCCACGCCTGCGCCGGGAAATTCCGCTGATCCGGGCTGTCGCGGCGAAGTGTGACCTTTTTGCCGAGGCCCGGAAAAATTGCCTCGAATGGGCGGAACCCATGGGTCCAATTCGCCGGCTGCGCAGTTGTGGGGGCGATGGTTCTTCCAAGGAGACGCCCCATGAAGACTTCCCTGCTCGCCGGCACCGCTCTCGCGGCCACTGTCCTCACCGCCGCCGTTCTCCCCGCCTCTGCGGCGGATCTCGCGCGCTCTTATCCCACCAAGGCCCCGGTGGTCGCCGTCCCGGTGTTTTCCTGGACCGGCTTCTATATCGGCGGAAACGTCGGCTGGGCCTGGCTCAACAATGACCTGAACGTCTCGCCGGCCTTCGGCATTCCAGCCACCAGCCTCAGCGTGGGCGATGCCAACGGTTTCACGGGCGGCCTTCAGGTCGGCTATAACTGGCAGTTCGTGAACAACGTGGTGCTCGGTATCGAGGCCGACGTGCAGTGGGCCGATCTCGGCTCGTCGAGCGTCGCCATCGTCCCCTATGGCCCGTTCGCGGCCGGCCTGACCGACGGCAGCCTCAACGCCTTCGGCACGGTGCGCGCCCGCCTCGGCTACGCCATGGACCGCTTCATGCCCTACGTGACCGGCGGTCTCGCCTGGGGCACCACGGACTACGGCAACATCTATGGCGTGGACACCTCGTCCACCAACTGGGGCTGGACCATCGGCGGCGGCGTCGAATACGCCTTCACCAACAACTGGACCGCCAAGATCGAGTATCAGTACATCGATCTGGAAGGCAGCAGCTACACCATCGCGCCGACGCTCGGATCCATCAGCGCGGATACCCAGCTGAACGTCGTGAAAGTCGGTATCAACTACAAGTTCTGATGCATGTTACGGGCGCCGATTCTTCCGGGATCGGCGCCCGTTTTGCGGCGGTCGCCGACATAAAAACGCCGACCCGGCACAAGGCTCGGGTCGGCGCGTGATGAAAGATGATGCGAAAAAACAAAAGGGATGGAAGGGCCTAGGCGCCTTCGGTGTCACTCCGCCGCTTCGCTGACGCGCTTGCGTCCGCCCTTTCGCCCCGCCCGCGAGGCCAAGGTGCGATCCAGGGAAAAGCTGCGCTTCTCATCCGAAACACTCTTGCCTCCCCGCGCTCCCGCCTCTGCCGCCAGCTCCCGACTCTGCGAGAAACTGCGCTTTTCCGGGGGGATGCTCTGGCCGCCGAGTCGCGCGATCGCCTTTCGCTTTTCCGGGGACATGGCCGCAAATCCGCGCGGGGTCTTCTTCTCTTGCGTCATCTCCTGCCGCCTCCGCTTTTGCCGGGTTCAAGTTTTGCAAACGCACGCAAGGGCGCCGGGTTCCCGGTCGGGCGGATTTTTTTTGTCGGGCGGCGCCGAGGTTTGAGCGCCATCTGGTGGCGCCCGACGGACTGGCCTATGGTTCCGCCGGGGGTGGAACCGCATGCGCGTCCTGTTTGACCGGTGGCGGGACACGGTTCGTGCGCGCAGCCTGGGCGTGCGGGCCGCGCTTTTGGGTGCGCTGGTGGCGCTGCCGCTCCTGATCTTCGGCGCGGTCGCCTTTTACGACTATCTCGACGAAGTGCGCGGCGCCCAGCGTTCCGCGCTCCGCTCCGCATATGCCCTTGCCGAGCATGCGGATTCGGTTTTCAGCTCCATTGATATCGCGCTGCGCCACGTCGACCGCGCGCTTGGTGCTCGCTCGCTCGCAGATGTGCGCGCCGATGGCGCCCTGCATCTGGTTCTCCAGGACCTTGCGCGCCGCATGCCGCAGGTGGAATCCCTGTTTCTGGTGGACGAGAGCGGCACGGTCGCCGCCTCGAGCCGGGCCTTTCCCATGCCGCCCTATGACGTGCAGCACCGCGAATACTTTCTCGCGGCGAAGGCGGGCGAGGAGGGGCTGTTCGTGTCGGTCCCGTTCCGGGGGGAGTTCGCGCGGTCGGTTGCCTTTACCGCGAGCCGTCCGGTCCTGCGGAACGGGGCGTTCCGGGGTCTGATCGCCGCCACCGTCTTCCCGGAATATTTCCACGCCCTCTATCGCAGCACCTTCATGATGGAGGAGGCGGGCGAGCCCACCGCCCTCCTTGTCCGGCGCGACGGCACGGTCATTTTTCGCTCGCCGGAACCGCGCGCGTCGGACACCCTCCTGGTGTCCGCGGATCTTCTGACCCAGGCCAGCACCTTGAATACCGGCCTCCTGCTCGGACCCGGTACCATCGATGCGCGCTCGGACATCACGGCCTTCCGCGCCTTGCCAAACGCCCCGCTCACCTTCGTCTATGGGGTGCGGCAGGCGGATCTCACCGCTGATTGGTACCGGCGCCTCGCCGGCTATGGGCTGGTGATGGCCTGTGTCAGCGGTGCATTGGCGACCGGTGGGGCGCTTCTGCTGTTCCCCGGCGCGTCTGCGCGGGAGCAGTCGCTTGCCGCGGAGGCCTCACCCGAGGGGGACGGTGGGCAGATGCGGCGATTGCGGGGGGCTGAGGCGCTGCTGGACGCCGTGCGCGCGAGCCTCGGCCTTGCGCGGCGCATAAGCGATGATCCGTCCGCTGGCGGAGGGCAGGATCCCCGCGACCTGCTTGATGGCGCGAGCTTCGGTACGACCGCCGCCCAGCGTCTGGTGGCGGGACGCGGCGGCCGCCTCGATGCGCGCATCGTCAATGTCCGCGTCTCGCTGCGCGAGGTGCGGCGCCTTCTGATGGGATCGATCTGGCCGCCTTTGGATGTGTCACGGCTCGATCAGGGAGCGGACCCTTTCGACGTCTTCGTCGAGCCGGGGGCCTTCGACCTCGCGCTTGTGGACCTCACGCTCGGGCTTTGGGAGCGCGCGCCCCTGGGCATCCGGCTGGTGGTGGAGGCCGAGCGGCGCACAGTGCGTCCGGAAGATACATCCGCCCCGGTCATTGCCGGGGACTATGTGACCATCACAGTCGTCCTGGCCGGCGATCAGGATGGGGAGGGCGCCCCTCATGCGCCTGTCCAGGCCCGGCTGATGCGGGTTGAGGCGTTCGCGCAGGCCAATGACGGCGCGCTGGAATTGGTGGAGCATGGCCCGCGCATCTCGCGCGGCACGCTCTGGCTTCCGGCCGCCCTGGTTTCCGAAGAGAGTCGCAGAGTATAAGTGCCCGCCATATTTGGAGATGATTGGATGCGCGCAGGGATCACGGCCAGTGCGGCCGCTTCGGTGTTCGGCCTCGCCCTCATTGCGGGCGCCTCTGCCGCTCTGGCAGCTCCGGCACCCAAATGCCTCAAGACCGATAATTTCCAGGTGGTGTATCGCGAAAAAGCCGATTCGGTCGGCTCGGACATTCTGGTCCAGAAGCTCGACGGCAAGCCCCGCAAATGCGCTTTCGACCGCAAGCCGGGCGATTTTAAAATCGGCGGAGACGACGACGCGAACTACGTGCTGGGCGCGGCCGGGGACATACTGGTGATTGACCAGGGCACGGGGCCTGACCGCACGCTGCAGCTCTATGACCTTCAGGCGCGCAAGGCGGTCTTGACCCAGGATTATGACGATTCCGAACCCGTGAAGATCGCGCCGGGCAAAGTCACGTTCCGGGCCGTGACCGGCCCGGCCAATGCGTCCAATTGCCCGGACTTCAAGTCCTTCGAGGCCAACGGCCTCGGCGCTGCCTTGACTCAGGCGGCCGAGATCGCTTTGCCGGCCGCGAAGATGACCCTCTCCGGCGCAACGGGCTGTATCGCCCGCCAATAGAGGTTCAGCGCAGGGTGAAGAAGGTCATCAGCACCTTTCGATCCGCTCCGGCGAGGCACAGGAATCGGTGCGCCTTGTCGGAGCGGTCGCGCTTGATATAGGCCTCTCCCATCAAAACGGCCTCGACCTTGGTGTCTTCCACCGCGAGGTTGGCGCGCGCCACCGTCAGCCCGTCCATGTCGATGAAGATGTCTTCGACGCTGGGCGAGCGGTCTTTCAGCACCGCCAAGGCGTGTGCCTTGCAGGCCTTCACGAGGGCCATGTCCTGTTCGGCCTCTTTTTCCGCTTGAGCGGCTGCCTTCTCTGCCCCTGCGGGCGGGGGCGGCGGAAGCGGGGCGGGGGCGGCCGCGGGAGGTGGCGCGACCGGCGCCTGCGCCGGGGATTGCGCGGCAGCCGGCGCAACGAGCGCCAGAAGCATCAGCCCACCCGCGAGGGCTTGCCTGGCACCGGTTCGGCCTGTCGGGCCGCCATGGGCGGAGGCAGGGGAGGAGGCATGGGATTGGGCATTGAAATCGAAAGAAGACATGGATCCCCTCGCAAGCGTGTTTCGGGATGAAACGCGCGGCGAAGCTTTTTGTGCCGCTGAAGGTTGCGGAGGGGCGTGGGACTCGGCGCGGAGAAACCGACGATAAGCGCTCAATCGCTTTCTTCGGAGGCGTCGGACGGGGCGATCAGCTTGTCCAAAGCAGCCATGAGGTCATCGCCGATGGCCTCCACGTCCGCGCTCGACAGCGCCGGATCGCACGGCAGCACGAACCGCTGTTCGCCCTCATCGGTGGTGAGGTCGAGGATGAGCGCGCTCGGCAAGCCTTCGGGATGCACGAAATTGATGCGCAGGCCGGTGAGGATGGAGGCGAGAATCTCGGACATGGCGGAACTCCGATTCGATCCCGCCATGTGCGCCCGTCGTCTAAGACTTGTCGAGGGCTTTGCGGCACATCGAACGTCAGCGCAAACGGTCCAGCAGCGCCACGAATTGGGCCTGCTCCTCGGCATTCAACGGCGCCAGCGTCTCCTGCGAAATGAGGCGAGCAGCGGGAATGAGCCGCTCGGCCAATGCCTTGCCCTCTGCCGTCAGCACAGCCACGAGCCGACGCGCATCTTCCGGGTCCGGCCGTGTTTCCACCAAGGCGCGCTTCACCAGACGGTCCACCACGCCCTTGATGGTGGCGGCATCCATGGCGGTGAGGCGCCCGAGCAAATTCTGCGAGCAGGGTCCCTTTTCATGCAGCTTTGACAAGGCGGCCCATTGGGTGGGCGTCAGATCCTCGCCGATTCGCGCGCCGAATATCGCCGTGTGCCGCTGGTTCACCTGGCGCAGCAGGAAACCGACCTGTGCGTCCAAAACATAAGCACTGGAGGTGACCTTCCGCGTCCGCCCCGTCGCTGCCCTCGGCTTTGTGCTCACGCCCCGCCTCTCCCCTTCATTCCGCATGCTGATGCGCCGGGCCTCTCACACCGCCAGATA
>JASBUY010000475.1 GCA_030147645.1 Aquabacter sp.
AGGATGACCGAGAGCATGGTGACATTGTTGATGACCTGCATGACCGCCATGAACCAAGCGGACTTCATGTTCGGATTGAAGCGTGCCCGCACCACCAAGGCGATATTGTCCTTAGGCGCCAGGGTCGGATAGGCGGCCAGCACCTCCCGCATCACGATGGACTGGATATAGGACGCGCCATTGCCCGCCTGGGACATGGCAGTGGCGTCGATGTTCAACAGCAAGGTCGGATGACGCCCGGAAATCACGTCATGCTCGAATTTTGGCGGGATCTCCAGGACGAAGACATAGGTCCCCGCATCCATGGCCCCATCCACGGCATCGGCCGCGATCAAGGCCGGCGGCTTGAAAAAGGGCGCGATCAGCGCATCGCGCAGGCGCGTCGAGAGGATGGACCGGTCCTCGTCCACCACCGCGACCGATGCATTTTCCACCTCGAACTTGGCGCCGGTCGCGACGGAATAAATCGCGAAAGTGAAGGTGTAGAGGATCAGCGCCATGAGGACGGGATCGGCCCTCAGGCTGTAAAGCTCCTTGATGCCGAGGCGAAAGACGCGCATGGCGCGCGCGGCCAATCCTTGGCGCAGGCGATGGGAGGAAACCTCCGCCACGTCAGGCGCTCCTCTTGCGCAAGGCAAGGACCGAGGCCGCGATATAGGCGGCGGCGAAGACGAGCAGAACCAGGATTTCCCGCCAGAGATCGGCAAAACCCAAGCCTTTGGCGAACACCCCGACCGTGATGGGCTGATACCAGGCGGCCGGAAAAGCGAGGCCGATCAGCCGGCCCGCGCCGGTCAATGACGAAACCGGAACCATGAGGCCCGAGAAATTCACAGCCGGAATGATGGCGATGATGGCGGTGGCGAAAATGGCCGCCACCTGACTGCCGACGAAAGCGGAGACGAAGAGACCGAAGCCCGTCGTGGCGAGAATGTAGGCGAGCGACCCAACCACCAGAGTCGGCACCGATCCCCGCAAAGGCACGCCGAACAAGAGGAGGGTGATGAGCACCAATGTGACAAAGCTGATGGCGGCGATCCCCACATACGGCAGCTGTTTGCCCAGGAGGAATTCGAGCTTTGTGACGGGCGTGGACTGGAAATTGGCGATGGAGCCGGTTTCCTTCTCCTTCACGATGCCGAGCGCCGTGGTGATGGCGGGGATCAGCACCAGCATCAGCATGATGACGCTCGGGACGATGGCATTGGCGCTCTTGAAGGCCTGGTTGTAGCGGTAGCGCGGCTCGATCCCGATCGGATAGGGGTCCGATGCCCTGCCGTGCTGGCGGAGCGTCTCGTCGGTCACATAGGCTTGCGCAAGGCCGGTCACATAGCCGCGCGTGGTCTCGGCGCGAAACGGCATGGCGCCGTCCAGCCAGATGCCGACCTCGGGCGTCCGACCTCGCATCAGGTCCTTTCCGAAGTCGGGCGGCACTTCAATGGCGAGCTTCAGTTCGCCGCTCTGCATGCGCGCATCCATCTGAGCGGGCGCGGTGATGTCTGGCCGCTCGTCGAAATAACGGGAGCCTTGAAAGGTTTCGAGCAATTGGCGGCTCTGGGCGCTGCGGTCCTGGTCGAGCGTCGCGAAAGCCAGATGCTCCACATCGAACGAGATGCCGTAGCCGAAGGTGATGAGCAGCAAGGCCGGCCCCAGCAGAGCGAAGGCGAGGCGCGCGGGGTCGCGGCGGATTTCCAGCGCCTCGCGCCAGGCATAGGCCCAGATCCGGCGGGGATCGAAGCGCTTGGGCGGCCCGCTGGGCGCAGCTGAAAAGACGGGCGCTTGATCGGCGCGCACCACGCCCTCTCGCGTCTCGACCTGTGCCTTTTCGAGTACCGCGATGAACACATCCTCCAAACTCGCGCCGCCCTGCGCCGCACAGAGGTCACGGGGTGCGCCAACCTCCAGCACCTTTCCCTCATGCATGAGCGAAATGCGGTCGCAGCGCTCCGCCTCGTTCATGAAATGGGTCGACAGGAAGATGGTGACGCCTTCGTCCCGCGAGAGGGCGATAAGACTGCGCCAGAAGCCGTCGCGGGCAATGGGGTCCACCCCGGAGGTGGGTTCGTCGAGGATCAGGATTTCGGGCTTGTGGATCAAGGCGACGGCGAGTTGCAGGCGCTGGCGCATGCCGAGCGGCAACCGCTCGGGCCGCGCATCCGCCACCGTTTCGAGATCGAAGCGCGTCAACATTTCGGCGACGCGCCCCGGCCGATCGGCCGGCGGCAATTGGAACAGCTCGGCATGCAGCACCAGATTCTGCCGAACCGTGAGTTCCCCATAGAGTGAGAAGGCCTGGGACATGTAGCCGACGCGGCAGCGCGTCTCGATGTCGCCGGCATCGAGTGGCTGGCCGAACAGCCGCGCCTCGCCCTCGCTCGCCGGCAGCAGGCCGGTGAGCATCTTCATGGTGGTGCTCTTGCCCGAGCCATTGGAGCCCAGGAATCCGAAAATCTCGCCGCGCGCGATCTTGAAGCTCACATGGTCCACGGCAACGAAGCTGCCGAACCGACGGGTAAGCCCCTCCGCCTCGATGGCGGGCGGGCCATCATCCACAGTGCGTGGCGGCACCACCAGCGGCGCCTCCTCCTGCGCCTCAGGCAGGAGGCGGACGAAGGCTCGCTCCAGGCTGGACTCGCCGGTTCGCGCCTTCAGGGCGGTCGGCGTGCCCTCGGCGACCACCTTTCCCGCATACATGGCGGCAAGCCAATCGAACCGCTCCGCTTCATCCATGTAGGCGGTCGCGACCAGCACGCTCATGCCGGGGCGGCGCACGCGAATGCGCTCCACCAACTCCCAGAATTGCCGCCGCGACAAGGGATCGACGCCGGTGGTCGGCTCGTCCAGGATGACGAGGTCAGGATCGTGGATGAGCGCGGCGCAGATGCCGAGCTTCTGCTTCATCCCCCCCGACAGCTTGCCAGCCGGGCGGTCGCCGAATTGCGAAAGCCCCGTGGCCTCCAACAGATCGGCAATACGCGCGGCGCGCTCGCCCTGTGGCTGGCCAAACAGGCGAGCAAAGAAATCCAGGTTCTCCGCGACGCTCAGCGTCGGATAAAGGTTGCGCCCGAGCCCTTGCGGCATGAAGGCGACGCGCGAACAGACGGCGCGCCGGTGGGGAGCTTGGGCCATGTCCCCGCCGAGCACCTCAACCGCGCCGTGCTGGATGCGCGTGACCCCTGCTGCGAGGCTGAGCACCGTGGACTTGCCGACCCCATCCGGTCCGATCAGCCCCGCGAGGACCCCGGCCGGAACGGCGAGATCCACCCCGTCCAGCGCGACGGAGGCACCATAAAGGTGTCGGACGCCGCAGAGGCGGACCGCCGGCTCGCTCATTGCGGTAGCTTGACCGCCAGAGCGGCGGGCCAGGGTGTTTTGGTGTCGGTGCGCACATAAGCGAGGCCCCGCACGCCCACCTTCACCAAGCTCTCATATTGCTTCAGCAGCGCCGGCGCGATGCGCAGCTTCACGCGGAACATCAGCTTCTCGCGCTCGTCGGCGGTCTCCACCGTCTTGGGCGTGAACTGGGCCTCGGTTGCAACGAAGGAGACGGTCGCGGGAACGACGAGGTCGGGGGCGGGATCGAGCACGATGCGCGCCTCGCCCCCCAGAGCAAGCCGGCCGGCGACGCGGGCGGGCAGGAACACGGTCATATAGACGTCCGCCAGATCCAGAAGGGTCGCGATGGGCGCGCCTGCCGCAACCACCTCTCCGGATTGCACCAGCTTGTATTCGACCCGCCCCCGGCGCGGTGCCAGCAGGACGGAATCGGTGAGCTGGGATTGGATGCGCGCCACTTCGGCCCGCGCCGCGTCGGCCGAGGCCTCGGCGGCGTCGAGGCTGGCGGAGGCGGCGCGATAGCCGGCCTCGGCGGCATCCATCTGGCTGCGCCGCTGGTCGAGCTGCTGGACCGTGCCGTAGCCGCGCTGGGCCAGCGTGGAGGCGCGTTCGAACTCCTGTTTGGCGAGCACCCGTTCGCTCTCGCGCTGGGCGATGGCGGCTTCCGCCTCGGCCGCCGCACGCTCCGCCCGGCGCACTTGCGCCTGAGCACCGAGCAGTTGGGCGTCCAGTTCTGCCGTATCCATCCGCGCGACCACGGCGCCCGCATCCACCGTCTGCCCCTCCTCCACCAGCACCTGCGACACCCGACCGGCAAATTTTGCGGACACAAGGACCTGCTCCGCTTCCAGGCGTCCGTTGGTGGAGACGATCTCGGCCGGCAGCCGCTCGCCCGACAGGCGCTTCCAGATGGTCCGCAACGCCGCGCCCGGACCATGCGCGTCCTGCGCGCAGCCGGGCGTGCTGGAGAAGACAGGCAGGGCGAGGAGAAGGGCAAGGGCGAGGCCCGGACCGGTCATGCGGTGCAACAGCCTGCTCCGAAAATAGGATGAACGACGAGACGCGATCGTGAGGGGCATGTGCGCGGCGGTCATTGATGCAAATCATCCCGCTCTTCATGGTGCGCAGGCGGGGTCGAGTCCGGCCCCGTGATCGCGTCGAAGGCACCCAGTCGAAAGGACCTCGCTCATGTCCACCGAACCATCTCACGCGCCGCGCGATCCTTCGACATTCCCCGCCTACCGGCTGCCGGCGCTGGACCAGGATTTCCTGCTGGGCGATTCCATGCGGGGCGTGCGCTTCCTTCTGGAATATTCCAAGGCCGAGGAAGCCCTGCGCGCCTGGCAGGTGCGCTCCACCATCGTCGCCTTCGGCTCAGCCCGCGTGCGCGAGAACGGTCCGGGAGCGCAAGGCCGTTGGTATGAGCAAGCCCGCCTGTTCGGCCGCATCGCCTCGCAGCGCGGCGGCGCGCTGTGCCATGACCAGAAGATCCGGGATAATGTGATCGCCACCGGCGGGGGTCCGGGCCTCATGGAGGCGGCGAACCGGGGCGCCATGGAAGCCGGCGCCCCCTCCATCGGCTTCAACGTGGCGCTCCCGCACGAACAGGCGCCCAACCCTTACACCACGCCCGAACTCACCTTCCAGTTTCACTATTTCGCCATGCGCAAGATGCATCTCGCCATGCGCGCCAATGGCCTGGTGGTGTTTCCCGGCGGCTTCGGCACCCTCGACGAATTGTTCGAAATCCTGACCCTGCGCGCCACCGACAAATCACCGCCCATCGCCATCGTCCTGTTCGACGAGGCCTATTGGCGGTCCATCGTGAACTTCGATGCGCTGGTGGCGCAGGGCATGGTGAGCGAAGCGGAGGTGGCGCTGTTCCGGTTTGCCGACGA
>JASBUY010000476.1 GCA_030147645.1 Aquabacter sp.
CGGATGAAGGTGCGCAGGCGCTCGGCGGTCGCGTCGGGCAGGGGGCGGGAGCGGCGGGTGGTGGTGTCCACCATGACGATCACCGTCTCGCCATTGGCGCACAATTTGCCGTCCTGAAAGATGGCCTGCTCCAGCTTCACCGAGCTGCGGCCCACCTCCAGCACGCCGGTGCCGATCCACACCTCGCCCGGCCAGTGCAGTTCCGCGCGATAGTCCAGAGCGAGGCGGGCGAGCACGAAGGCGGTGCCCGGCTCCACCACAGGGGCGCTCTTGTCGTAGAGCATGGCGGTGCGGCCGGTCTCCAGGAAGGTGGAGAAGACCGCATTGTTCACATGGCCCTGCCGGTCCGTGTCGGAATAGCGCAGCTTGTCGAAGGCGCGGAAGGGGAAGTCGTCGAGAGCGAGCGGACGCATCGGGCCATCCATCCTGGAAAGAAGAGACGCGGGGCGCGGGGCCCCGCTACAGGTCAGCCGCGGCCGACGAAGGGCATTTTGGTGGCCATGACGGTCATGAACTGGACGTTCGCCTCCAGGGGCAGGCTCGCCATATAGACCACCGAATCCGCCACATGCTTCACGTCCATCACCGGCTCCACCTTCATGGAGAGGTCGGCCTGCGGCACGCCGGACTTCATGCGCTGCGTCATCTCGGTCTCGGCATTGCCGATATCGATCTGCCCACAGGCGATGTCATAGGCGCGCCCGTCCAGCGAGGTGGATTTGGTGAGCCCGGTAATGGCGTGCTTGGTGGAGGTGTAGGGCGCCGAATAGGGGCGCGGCGCGCTGGCCGAGATGGAGCCGTTATTGATGATGCGCCCGCCGCGCGGGGACTGGTCCTTCATGAGGCGCATGGCCTCCTGGGTGCACAGGAACGGTCCGGTGAGGTTGGTATCCACCACCTTGCGCCATTCCTCATAACTCAATTCATACATGGGCACCGCGCGCGCGCCGGTGCCGGCATTGTTGAACAGCACGTCGAGCCGCCCGAAGCGGGCCTTCACCTGCGCGAACAGGGCGGCGACGGAGGCGGGATCGGTGACGTCGGTGGGCACGGCGAGGAAAGTCGCGCCGGGACGGCGCTGAACGGTCTCCTGCAGCGCATCGGCGCGACGCCCCGCGAGCACCACGGCATAGCCGGCATCGCTGAAGGCCAGCGCCACGGCGCGGCCGATGCCGCTGCCCGCTCCCGTCACGAGGGCGATCTTAGGGTCGGCGGGGCTCACCATGGCGTCTCTCCAAGCCTGTTATCGTGGACGGCGATCTCATCGCCGGCCGGTAAGGCTATAGAGCAGCAGCCGATCAGCACGCAACGCGCGCAGAGGGGAAAGTGCGTTCCCTGACCGTACGTTAGGGAAAAGCCCCTCAGTCGGAGGCGCGCGCCGCCAAAGCGTCGAAGTCGATATGGTGGCCGGCGCGGTCGCGCTTGGAGGCGAGATAACGCACATTTTCCTGCGTCGGACGCCCGATCACCCGCGCCTCGGCGGCAACCGTGAGGCCGGCGGCCGTGAGGGCGGCGAGCTTCTCGGGATTGTTGGTGTGCAATTCCACCTTATCGACCCCGAGCTGGCGCAGCATCTGCGCCGCGAAGTCGAACCGCCGCTGGTCGAGGCCGAAGCCCAGCACCTCGTCCGCGTCATAGGTGTCGTAGCCCTCGGACTGAAGCTTGTAGGCCCGCATCTTGTTGGCGATGCCGTTCCCGCGCCCTTCCTGGTCGAGATAGAGCAGGATGCCGCCCGTGCCCGACGCCATGCGCGCGACGGTGTCGCGCAACTGATCGCCGCAATCGCATTTCAGCGAGCCGAACAGGTCGCCGGTGAGGCAGGCGGAATGCAGGCGTACCGGCACGGGCTTGGAGAAGTCGGGCTGGCCCACCACGATGGCCACCTGATCGCGCAACCCCTCGCCACCCCGGAAGACGACGAATTCGGTCTTGGGCGCGCCTTCGAGGGGCACGGGCGCGCGCCCGACAATGCGCAGCGACTTGGCCTGACGTCCGCGGTGGGCGAGCACGTCGGCGAGGGACACGCGCAGCGCGTCGGACTCGCTCGCACCCTCTTCCACCGGCGCGACCACCGCCGCAGGCAGGACCAAGGCGAGCCGCAGAAGCTCCAGCGCGCCGACATCCAGCGCGTCCGCGCCGGCCACGGGCGCGTCAATGCGTGCATCGACCTGGAGCGCCAAGGTCTCCACCCGCGCCGGATCGACGCCGGGCAGGGCGATGGTGCCGGGCAAGGTGCGCGTCAGGCCCAGACGCGTAAGGCGCGGACCGGGCAGCGCAAGCCGCGCCCTCAACGGCGCGCTGGCCGCAAGCCGCGCGGCACTCTCGGTGTCCACGGCCTCGGCGCCGAGCACGAGGGCGCGGTCCGCCCCGGATTCCAAAAGCACGGGTCGTCCCGAGCGCAATTCCGACAGGGCGCGCTCCACCGCGACGTGGCCGACACGCTCTTCAGGGCTCAGGGACGGAATGGTTGCTGCCGGGCGCTCAGAAGACATAAGAACCTCTTCTCGTCGCTACATGTGCCGTGCCGGGGTTGGATTCAAGACGCTCCCCGCCTTGTGACGTGTCTTCTGGCGGTTTGACGCCGAAACTAGAATGAAACTTCCGCCCCCGCATTGCGTTCCGCAAGCGCGCCGGTCAGGGACACCGCATGTCGGACTATGATGCATATTACGCACGAGAGTTAGGCTTGGACTTGTCCGCTCGCTCGCTCGTGATCGGGCAACTGGGACAGTCCCTGGACGGGCGCGTCGCGACGCCCACGGGCGATTCGAAATATATCAGTGGCCCCAATGCCTTGGATCATCTTCATCGGCTCCGTGCGGCAGTGGATGCGGTGGTGGTTGGAATCGGCACCGTCATTGCCGACGATCCCCTTTTGAATGTGCGCCGGGTGGGCGGGAAGAACCCCGCCCGCGTGGTCATCGATCCCGCCGGCCGTCTCGATCCCGCCGCCCGCTGCCTCGCGGCGGACGGGGCGCGGCGCATCGTGCTGCATCGCGCGGGCACCTGCGCCCCCGTGCCGCAGGGGGCGGAGCGGCTGTTCGTGCCCGCGGACGCGGGCGGACGCCTCTCCCCCGCCGCCATTGTCGCGGCACTCCGCGCGGCCGGCTTGCCACGCCTGCTCATCGAAGGCGGCCCCGCGACCCTCGCGGCCTTTCTCGATGCGGGCGCGCTGGATCGTCTTCATGTCGTCGTCTCACCGGTCATTCTTGGTTCGGGCCGCACCGGGCTCGATCTGAAGCCCATTGCCGGGCTCAATGAAGCCTTGCGCCCGCAGTGCCGGGTCACGCCATTTTCCGACGGGGATGTGCTGTTCGATTTCGACATGCGCCGCACGGCGCGGGAGGGGAAGGATGCCACAGAGCGAGAGAACGTCTTATCCGGCGCCGGTTAGGTGGATTCACTGGGTGAGCGCGCTCTGCGTGCTCCTGGTCATTCCGTTCGGCTTCATCATGATGCGCCTGCCCTCCGGGCCGGGGCAGGACCAGCTGTTCGATCTGCACCGCTCCATCGGCTTCCTTATTCTCTGCCTCGCGGTGGTGCGCGTTGCGACCCGCATTCTGCTGGGCGCGCCGCCGCCCGTGCCGGGCATGCCGCGCTGGCAGCATGTGGTTTCCAATGCCGTCCACCATTCGCTCTATGTGCTGATCTTCCTCATGCCTCTGCTGGGCTGGGGCGCGTCCTCGGCCTTCGGGGCCAAGGTGAGCGTGTTCGGCCTCTTCACCTTGCCCGATCTGGTCGCCAAGGATGAGGCGCTGTCGCACACCCTCGGCGATGCCCATTCGGTGCTGGGCTATGTGATGACGGCCTTGGTCCTGATGCACATTGGCGCCGCGCTCATGCACGCCGTGAAGGGGGACGGCGTCATCTCCCGCATGATCCCGGCGCTCGGGCGGCGGTGACCGCCGCCGCGCTTCACGCGGGGGCGGGCACCGCCAACAGGTCGGTGTGGCCGACAACACAGTTCGCGCCGGCTCGCGCACGGGCCCAGTCAAATGCTGCGTCTTGTCCGATGCGCGCGCTCGCCGCCGCGGCGGTTCCGGCGGCGAGCGCGGCCACCAGCGCGGCGTCCCGCGCATCGGCCTGGGGCTCGAGGTGCCACGGGCTGTCGGCCCGGCGCACCGTGT
>JASBUY010000479.1 GCA_030147645.1 Aquabacter sp.
TGCGCCCGCCCACCGCGAGGCCGATCATCTGGTGGCCGAGGCAGATGCCGAAGGTGGGGATGTCCTGGGCGATCAGTTCGCGGATCACCGGCACCGCATATTCGCCCGTGGCCGCCGGGTCGCCCGGGCCGTTGGACAGGAACACGCCGTCCGGGTTCAGCGCGAGGATATCGGCGGCGGGCGTCGTCGCCGGCACCACCGTCACCTTGCAGCCGGCCCGCGCGAGAAGGCGCAGAATGTTGCGCTTCACGCCGTAATCGATGGCCACCACATGATAGGCGCCGCCCTCCTCCCGGCCATAGCCGGCGGGCCACTGCCAGGGGGTCTCGTCCCAGTTGAAGCGCTGCACCGAGGTGACGCCGGGCACAAGGTCCATGCCCTCAAGGCCCGGCCAGTCGCGCGCCTTGGCCTTCAAGGCCTCGACGTCGAACACGCCGTCGGGATTGTGCGCGATCACGGCATTGGGCATGCCGCCTTCGCGGATCAGCGCGGTGAGCGCGCGCGTGTCGATGCCCGAGATGCCGGCGATGCCGCGCGCCTTCAGCCATTGGTCGAGATGGCGGGTGGCGCGGTAATTGGACGGTTCCGTGACCGCAGTGCGCAGCACCACCCCGCGCACGCCTGAGGCCGCCGCCATGGACACGGTCTCGATATCCTCCTCGTTCGTGCCCACATTGCCGATATGGGGGAACGTGAAGGTGATGATCTGACCGCTGTAGGAGGGATCGGTCAGGATCTCCTCATAGCCGGTGATGGCGGTGTTGAAGCACACTTCGCCAACCCCCTCGCCCACGGCGCCAAGGCCCACGCCCTCAAGGACGGTGCCATCGGCCAGCACGAGCAGCGCGGTCGGCTTGGGTTCAGCCCAGCCTTCGGCCGGGGACGGGGCGTGATCTTGTTCCTGGGTCATGGATCGCCTAGATAAGGCGTCACGCGCCGCGACGCCAGAGGGCCGATGGATGTGCCATCGAATTCTGCGCGAAACGCGGCGGCATCGGCCGCGACGGCCGCAGAGCATCGACGACTGGAGCCGTCCGGTCCCCGTTTCTTCCTGCCGCGCCGCCTGATTTTCAAGAGGACACTGTGCTCCGCGACGATATCAACACGGCTCTCAAAGAGAGCATGAAGGCCGGCGAGAAAGTGCGCCTGTCCACCCTGCGCCTGGTCAATGCCGCCATCAAGGATCGCGACATCGAGGCCCGCGGGCTGGGCAAGGACCCGCTCGGCGACGACGACGTGCGCGCGCTTCTCGCCAAGATGGTGAAGCAGCGCGAGGAAAGTGCCCGCATCTATCTGGAGGGCGGACGCCCGGAACTCGCCGAGCAGGAAAAGGCGGAAATCGCCGTCATTCAGCATTTCCTGCCCAAGCAGCTCTCCGAGGAAGAGACCCGCGCCATCATCGCCAATGTGGTGAATGAGATCGAGGCGAAAGGCATCAAGGATATGGGCCGCACCATGGCGGTGCTGAAGGAGCGCCATGCCGGCGCCATCGACTTCGGCAAGGCCTCGGCCTGGGTCAAAGACGCCCTCACCGCGGCCTGAGGCCTGTGGACAGCGGGGAGAGCGGGGACGGGCGGAAACGTCCGCTGGATCATCGCCTCCTTGCTGCGCAGGTGCTAGTCTTTAGGCCCGAGGTCTGTGAGCCCACCCTTCATGCGCTTTCCGCCCTCCTTCCTCGATGAGATCCGCGCCCGTCTTCCGGTGTCGGATGTGGTCGGGCGGCGGGTGAAGCTGAAGAAGCAGGGCCGCGAATTCGCCGGCCTCTCGCCCTTCAATCCGGAAAAGACCCCGTCCTTTTTCGTGAACGACCAGAAGGGTTTCTACCACTGCTTCTCCTCGGGCAAGCACGGAGACGTGTTCGATTTCCTGATGGAGACGGAAGGTCTACCCTTCGGCGAGGCGGTGGAACGGCTTGCTTCCATGGCGGGCCTGCCCCTGCCCGAGGCGACACCGGAGGCGAGCGCACGCGAAGAGCGCAGGCGCACCCTGCATGAGGTGCTGGCGCTGGCGGCGAACCATTTCGAGGACACGCTGCAAGGCCGGGCCGGCGCGAAAGCCCGCGGCTATCTCTCCGATCGCGGCCTTGGCCCCGCGACGCAAAAGCGCTTCCGCATCGGCTATGGGGCGCCCGACCGCTTTCATCTGAAGGAGGCGCTCGGCAAGGCCGGGATCAGCGTGCCCGACATGGTGGAGGCCGGGCTTCTGGTGGCCGGCGAGGGCATCGCGGTGCCCTATGACCGGTTCCGCGACCGCGTCATGTTCCCCATCACCGACCTGAAGGGCCGCGTGGTCGGGTTCGGCGGGCGGGCGCTGGAAAAGGACGTCCAGGCCAAGTACCTGAACTCCCCGGAAACCCCGCTCTTTCACAAGGGGTCATTGCTCTATAACGGGTTTTCCGCCCGCGCCGCGACCCATAAAGGCGCCCGGCTCATTGCCGTGGAAGGCTATGTGGACGTCATCGCCATGGTTGAGGCGGGGTTTGAGGGCGCCGTGGCGCCGCTCGGCACGGCCTTGACCGAGGACCAGTTGCAGTTGCTCTGGCGCATGGCGGACGAGCCGACCCTTCTGTTCGACGGCGACAAGGCGGGACGGCGCGCGGCCTTCCGCGCGATCGATGTGGCGCTGCCCCATTTGAAGCCCGGCAAGAGCCTCACGTTCGGCACGCTGCCGGAGGGCCAGGACCCGGACGACCTGATCCGCCGCTCGGGCCGCGAGGCCATGGACGATGTGCTCGCCCGTGCCGAGCCGCTCGCCGCCGTGCTCTGGGCGCGCGAGACAGAGCATCTCAGCCTCGACACGCCGGAGCGGCGGGCGGCTCTGGAAGCGCGGCTCGCGGACTTGGTGGCGACCATCGCGGATGAGAGCGTACGCCGTTATTACCGGCAGGACTTCAACGACCGGATGCGCCGCAAACTGGCGCCAGCCCTCACGGCGAGCAGTTGGTCGGGCACGCGGCGGCGCGACCCCCGCGCGCCTTTCTCCCCCCCTCTCGCCCCCAAGGGAACGGAGCTGGGCCGCACGCCCGCCATCACCGGCGGCGCCACAGCCCTGCCGCGCAACGAGGCGCTGCTTCTGTTCTGCCTGCTGAACCATCCCTGGCTGCTCGACGAGCACGGCGAGGAAATCGCCGCGATGCCCTTTGCAAATGGAGAGGCCGCCCGCCTGTGCCGCGCCATCCAAGATGCGCATATGCTCGCGGATGGAGGCGAACCCCTCGCGCTTCCGCCGGAAATGGAGGAGGTCGCGCGCCGCGCCCGGGCGCTCGCCAATCCCCGAATGGACTGGCCATCCTATCCTGATACCGGTCGCGAGGATGTTCGGCTCTGGTGGCGCCAGCGCACGGCCTTGCATCTGAAGGCTTACGCGCTATCTAGAGAACTCAGGGATGCCGAGCAGCATTTGGGTGACGACCCGAGCGAGGCAAATTTCGCGTGGTTGCGGGACGTGCGCGAGCGCTTGTCCGCCATTGAGGGAACCGAGGCCCTGGTCGAAGGGTTTGGCGCAGCTTCGGGCCGCGCATCGGCGCGCTCCATATGAGCGCTGGCCCTCTGCGCCACGAGAACAAAGAACCGCCGCGCCAGATGCGGGGCAGTTCAGGCTGATTTAACGGGATCGTCTTATGGACGGTTCTGACGGGAAGAGGGACGGCGGCGGACCAGTGGTCACGCCGCCATTTGGCCGTCGGCACACGGCGACAGGTTCAGGAGAAGTCCATGGCGAAGCAGGCCACCGAGACGAGCGAGGCGCCGGAGAAAGAGAACGAGACCCCCGACGGGCCGCTTCTCGATCTCTCGGACGCAGCCGTCCGGAAAATGATCAAGAATGCCAAGCGCCGTGGCTATGTGACCTATGAGCAGTTGAACGAGGTGATGCCCTCCGAGGAGGTCACCTCCGAGCAGATCGAGGACACCCTCGCCATGCTCAACGACATGGGCATCAACGTGATCGAGGCCGAAGAGGCCACGGACGAAGAGGCCAGCGAAGAAGGCGAGACCGCCGACGAGCCGGAAGAGGCGGAAGGCGGCGAACTCGCCGAGGCGGCGCCCCGCGCCGTCGCGCGCTCCGAGACCAAGTCCGAGCCGGCGGAGCGCACGGATGATCCCGTGCGCATGTATTTGCGCGAGATGGGCAGCGTCGAACTGCTCTCGCGCGAGGGCGAAATCGCCATCGCCAAGCGCATCGAGGCGGGCCGCGAGGCGATGATCGCCGGGCTGTGCGAAAGCCCCCTCACCTTCCAGGCCATCATCATCTGGCGCGATGAGCTGGTGGAGGGCAAGGTTCTCCTGCGCGACATCATCGATCTCGAAGCCACCTATGCCGGCCCCGAAGGCAAGAATCCGCCTCCGGCGCCCGGCGACGACGAGACCGCGCTGGCCCCGGAAGCGGGCGAAGACGGCCTGCTGGGCGACGGCGCCTCTCCCGATGGCGATGAAGACGACATGGAAAATTCCCTGTCGCTCGCCGCCATGGA
>JASBUY010000485.1 GCA_030147645.1 Aquabacter sp.
CCGTTCCGGCCTTTGTGCCCCAACGTCAGCGGCAGCACAAATTAAAGTCCGTACACCTTGGCCAGCTCGGCATCCTTCGCGGCCACGATGCGGGCGAGGTCCACGATCACCTTGGCCTGCTTCCAGGTGGCATCGTCCTGCATCTTGCCGTCGATCATCACCGCCCCCGCGCCGTCCGGCATGGCGTCGAGGATCTTGAGCGCGAAGGCGACTTCGGCCGGATCGGGGCTGAACACGCGCTTGGCGATGTCGATCTGGGTGGGGTGCAGAGACCATGCGCCCACGCAGCCCTGGAGGAAGGCATTGCGGAACTGACTCTCGCAGGCCGCGAGGTCCGCGAAGTCGCCGAACGGACCATAGAAGGGCTTGATCCCGTTGGCCGCGCAGGCATCCACCATCTTGCCGACCGTGTAGTGCCACAGGTCCTGCTGGAAGCCCATGCGGGGAGTGTCGCCCTTGGCATCGGCCAGCACGAAATAGTCGGGATGACCGCCGCCGACACGGGTGGTCTTCATGGCGCGCGAGGCGGCAAGGTCCGCCGGCCCGAGGCTCATGCCGTGCATGCGAGGGGAGGCCGCCGCGATCTCCTCCACATTCTTCACGCCTTCCGCCGTTTCCAGAATGGCGTGGATGAGGATGGGCTTGCCGATGGCGTGCTTGGCTTCGAGCTGCGCCAGAAGCTGGTCGAGATAGGCGATGTCCCAGGGGCCATCCACCTTGGGCAGCATGATGACGTCCAGCTTGGCGCCGATGGCGCCCACAATCTGGATCACGTCGTCCAGCGCCCAGGGACTGTTCAAGGCATTGATGCGGGTCCAGAGGCCGGTGGTCCCGAAATCCGTGCTCTTTCCCATTTCGATGAAGCCGGCTCGCGCGGCCTCCTTGGCATCGACGGGGATGGCGTCTTCCAGATTGCCGAGCACCACATCCACCTGCTTGGCGAGGTCGGGCACGCGCGCGCGGATTTTTTCCAGGTGCGGGGGGACGAAATGGATCATCCGCTCCAGCCGCACGGGAAGCTCGCGATAGGGCGCGGGGGCGCCGATGGCGAGCGGCTTGTAGAAATTGCGCGGCAGCTTCATTTGAAGTTTCCCCCTTCAGGCCGCAAAAGAATGGGCCAGGAAGGGGAGGGGCGGCAAGCGCGACGTTGCAACGCAGCATCGCCGTGCCCCGGCGGGCTGTAGCGGGGCGGGAAAAGGGCGAGAGAGATGCTGACACGACGCTCCTTCCTGGCCGGTGCGGCGGCCGCCTTGGCCGCGTCGCCGGCTGCGGCGAACACGAATTTCTGGGGGCGCCGGCTCGCGACGCCCCCCGATTTCGTGTTCGGCTATGGCAGCCTCATGAGCACCGCGTCGCGCGAATCGACCGGCCGCCCGGGCATGCACGCCTTGCCGGCGCGCCTCTCGCCGGACTTCGGCTATGTGCGCTCCTGGTGCGCCCGCGCGCACCGGCTCGGCTTCACCGCGCTGGGGCTGCGCCCGCACCGCCCCGGTGAAGAGGCCTGGAGCATCAATGGCGTGGTTTTCGCCGTGGACAGCGAAATGCTGCCGCGCTTCGACCGGCGGGAGTCGGGCTATGACCGCGTCGCCGTGCCTCGCGCGATGATCGAGGGCGTGTCTTGGGAAAGCCTCCCGGAGGGGGGCACCACCTGGGCCTATGTGCCCAAGGGCCTCTCGGCCCCGAGCGCCCGGCCGCTCTTCCCGGAGCTGAAATATCCCGTGCTCCAGTCCTATGTGGACCTCTGCCTGGAAGGGGCGCTCGAACATGGCGTGGAGTTTGCCCGCGAAGTGGTCGCCACCACCGCCGATTGGGACCGGTTCTGGCTGAATGACCGCGAGATCGCGCGCCGCCCGTGGGTCGCCACCAAGCAATCCAGCGTCATTGACGACCTGCTGGCGACCACGCCCCCGGCGAGCGCCGCCTTTCCCGACCGGCTCTATTCCGAGGATTATGCCGTGCGCATCCTGAGGGCACAGACGCAGGGGACGGCGCAATAGGGTGTCGTCCCGCGTGCGTTTCCCCCTCGCGCTGGCGCGCCTTGGGCCGCTATAAGGCGCCATGCCCTCCGACTCGTCCCTTGCCCCCGGCGCCGCCCATGGGCGCGATCCCGCGGATGTCCTGCGGCACGTCTTCGGCTACGAAACCTTCCGTGGGCCGCAGGCGGACATCGTCCGCCATGTGACGCAGGGCGGCGACGCCTTGGTGCTGATGCCCACGGGCGGCGGAAAGTCGCTCTGCTACCAGATCCCCTCGCTTGCGCGGCCGGGCACCGGCATCGTCATTTCCCCGCTGATTGCGCTCATGCACGACCAGGTGCAGGCGCTGCGGCAGCTTGGGGTGCGTGCGGCGGCCCTCAATTCCTCCCTCGCGCCCGCCGAGGCGCGCCAGGTGGAGCGCGCGCTCGCGCTGGGCGAACTCGACCTGCTCTATGTCGCGCCGGAGCGTCTGCTCACGGACAGCTTTTTGACCCTCCGCCAGGGCGCGCGTATTGCGCTGTTCGCCATCGACGAGGCCCATTGCGTCTCCCAATGGGGGCATGATTTCCGCCCCGAATATCGCCAGCTCACGGTCTTGCACGAGCGCTTCCCGTCCGTGCCGCGCATCGCGCTGACCGCCACCGCCGACGGGCCGACGCGGCGCGAAATCGTGGAGCGACTGGGCCTGGAAGACGGGCGTGTGTTCCTGTCCTCCTTCGACCGGCCGAACATCCGCTACCGCATCGCGGCCAAGAGCCAGCCGCGCCAGCAATTGCGCGCCTTCCTCGATGCCCATGAGGGCGAGGCGGGCATCATCTATTGCATGAGCCGCGCGAAGGTGGAGGCCACCGCCGAGGCCTTGAACACCGAGGGCCGCGTCGCGCTGCCCTATCATGCGGGGCTCTCGGCGGAGGTGCGGGCGCGCCACCAGGACCGCTTTCTGAAAGAGGAAGGGGTCATCATGGTGGCAACCATCGCCTTCGGCATGGGCATCGACAAGCCGGACGTGCGCTTTGTCGTGCATCTCGACCTGCCCAAAAGCCTGGAAAGCTATTACCAGGAGACCGGCCGCGCGGGCCGCGACGGTCTGCCTTCCGAAACCCTCATGCTCTACGGCATGGAGGACGTGGCCAAGCTCATTCAGTTCATGGATGCCTCCGACGCGCCCGAGGCGCGCAAGCGCGTGGAGCGCGCGAAGCTCGACGCGCTCATCGGCCTGTGCGAGACCGCCAGTTGCCGGCGCTCTGTGATGCTCGCTTATTTCGACGAGACGCTGCCCGAGCCGTGCGGCAATTGCGACACGTGCCTGGAGCCCGTGCGCACTTATGACGGCACCGAGCATGTGCGCAAGCTGCTCTCCTGCGTCTATCGGACTGGGGAGCGCTTCGGCGCGGGGCATGTGGTGGACGTGCTGCTCGGCGCCTCCACCGAAAAGGTCGCGAAGTTCGGGCACGAGGCCCTCTCCACCTTCGGCATCGGCAAGGATGTCTCGCGCGAGGAATGGCGGGCGATTGTCCGGCAGGTGGTGTCGCTGGGCCTCCTCAATGTGGATGTGGAGGGCCATGGCGCGCTCGGTCTCACCGAGGCGTGCCGGCCGGTTCTGCGCGGCGAGAAGCGGGTGGAATTGAAGGCCGAGACGCGCGCGCGCGCCGCGCGGGTGACCGGCGGCGGACGCGCGCCGCGCGCCGCCTTGGCGGACCCGGGCGAGGAGGCGCTGTTCCAGAAGCTGAAGGCGCTGCGGCTCGATCTGGCGCGGGCGCAGAGCGTGCCGCCGTACGTGATCTTCCATGATGCGACACTGATGGAGATCGCCCGCGTGAAGCCCCGCTCTCTGGCCGCCCTCGGCGACGTCTCCGGCGTTGGCGAAGCCAAGCTGGAGCGATACGGGCCGCAGGTTCTGGACGTGGTGCGCCATGGGTGAGGCAACTCGGGCGCGCTTGGGCGGCCTCCAGCCTCGGTCGGCATTTGCTCTTCAATTCCCCGGCTTGCTATAGGCGGTGTGCGGGCGCGGCCGGGCGCCCGGTCAAGGAGTGGTTCATGTCGGTGGATCTTGGAACGGTGCGGCGGGTGGCGCATCTTGCGCGTCTTGCCGTGAGCGAGGACGAACTGCCCGCGCTGCAGGGAGAGCTGAACGCCATCCTGGCCTTCGTGGAGCAACTCTCCGCCATCGACGTTTCCAGCATCGAGCCCATGACCAGTGTGGTCCCCATGAGCCTCCCGCTGCGCGAGGATGTGGTGAGCGACGGTCATTATCCCGATAAGATTCTCGCCAACGCCCCCGAAGCCGAAGGCGGCTTCTTCACCGTGCCGAAGGTGGTGGAATGACCGCGCTCAACCAGCTCACCCTGACCCAGGCCCGCGAAGGCCTGGCCCAGCGCGAATTCACCGCCGTCGAGCTCACACAGGCCTATCTGACGGCCATGGAGGACGCGCGCGCCCTCAACGCCTTCACCGTCGAGACCCCGGACCAGGCGCTCGCGATGGCGGCGCGCGCCGACGAGCGCATCGCCTCCGGGGAGGCGGGTCCGCTTGAGGGCCTGCCCATCGGCGTCAAAGACATGTTCGCCACCGACGGCGTCGCGACCACGGCCTGCTCCAACATCCTCAAGGGCTTCGTGCCGCCCTACGAATCCACCGTCACGTCGCAGCTCTGGCGCGATGGCGCGGTGATGCTGGGCAAGCTCGCCAATGACGAGTTCGCCATGGGCTCCTCCACCGAGACCTCGGCCTTCGGCCCGGTCGTCTCGCCCTGGCGGCGCGAGGGGGACACGGCGCCTCTGGTTCCCGGCGGCTCGTCGGGCGGCTCCGCGGCGGCGGTGGCCGCCTTCCTGTGCGGGGCCGCCACGGGCACGGATTCGGGCGGCTCGATCCGCCAGCCGGCGGCCTTCACCGGCACGGTCGGCATCAAGCCCACCTATGGCCGCTGCTCGCGCTGGGGCATCATCGCCTATGCCTCCTCGCTCGATCAGGCCGGGCCGTTCGCCCGCTCGGTGAACGACGCCGCCATCCTTTTGCGGTCCATGGCGGGCTTCGACCCGAAGGATTCCACCAGCGTCAACATGCGCGTTCCCGATTATGAGGACGCGGTGGGCGCTTCGGTGCGCGGCAAGCGCATCGGCATTCCCCGCGAATATCGCGTGGAGGGGATGTCGCAGGAAATCTGCGAATTGTGGGAGCAGGGCGCGGGCATGCTGCGCGACGCGGGCGCGGAGATCGTGGACATCACGCTGCCGCACACCAAATATGCGCTTCCAACCTATTACATCGTCGCCCCCGCCGAGGCCTCCTCCAATCTCGCCCGCTATGACGGCGTGCGGTATGGCGAGCGCGTTCCAGGCAAGGACATCATCGACATGTATGAGCGCACCCGCGCCGCCGGCTTCGGGCCGGAGGTGAAGCGCCGCATCATGATCGGCACCTATGTTCTCTCGGCCGGCTATTACGACGCCTATTATCTGAAGGCGCAGAAGGTCCGCACCCTCATCAAGCGCGATTTCGACGATGTGTTCGCGCAGGGCGTGGACGCGATCCTGACCCCGGCAACCCCGTCGCCCGCCTTCGCCATCGGCGAGAAGAGCGCGGCCGATCCGGTGGAGATGTATCTCCAGGACGTATTCACCGTGACGGTGAACCTTGCCGGCCTGCCCGCCATCTCCGTGCCCGCCGGCTATTCGGCGGACGGCCTGCCGCTCGGGCTCCAGCTGATCGGCCGCCCCTTCCAGGAGGAAACCTTGTTTTCCCTGGCGCAGGCGGTGGAGGATTCGGCGGGCCGCTTCCCGGTGGAGGATTTCTGGTGGTCTCGATGAGCGAAGCGCCCCAGGCGCTCGCGGACCTGCGTCGGGAGATCGACGCCATCGATGCCGAGATGGTCGGGCTTCTCGCACGCCGGCTCGGCGTCGTACACCGGGTGCTGGAGGTGAAGCAGGAGCACGGCATCCCCGCGCTTCTGCCGGATCGCGTCGAGGATGTGGTGGCGCGCGTGACGCGCGACGCGGCGGCCCAAGGTGTGCCTGAGGATCTCGTGGAAGATCTCTGGCGCCGCCTCATCGCCTGGACCGTCGCTTATGAGGAGCAGCGCCTCGGCTGAGGCGCTTTCCTATTTGTATTTGCGCTTTCGCATCGATTTGCGCAGGCGGAAGGCCAGCGCGTCCCAATAGGCCTTTGCCAGCAAGGAAGGCGACGCTTTCAGGCGCTCCATCTCGCTTTGTGCTGCATTGCGCTCGGCCACGATCTTCGCGACCGCCGCCGCATCCGCCTCGCCCCCCGCCGCCTTGACCAGCGCGTCGCCCGCCGTGGCGCGGGCGATCAGCTGGTCGAACAGGCCGAGCACCTGGGTGAAGGGGGGCGACACGGCAAGTTCCGGCCATTTCACCTCGCCCTTGCGCTCGATGAAGGGTCGGTCCTGCCCCTGGTCGAGCGGATAGCCGTCGCAATAGGCCGGGATGATGGCTGCGGAGGGAGCGAGCGCGAAGCGCGGCTCCGCTTTCAGGGCCTCAGCGCCGGCGACAAGGGTCGGCACGAAGCTGGTCTTGTAATCCTCGCGGCTGCGCCAGCCCACATAATGCTTGAGGCACTTCACCGCGATCTGGTCCACGGAGCGTATGGCGAAATGGGCCAGCGGCGTGTTGGGCAGCGTGCGCGTCGGCACGCGGATGCCACGGGTCAGGATGGAATGATTGCCCTCGTCGAAGGCGAGGGTCTTCTCCTTGAAGAGATGGCGGGTCGCGAGGCTCTTGAACATGCCGTTCGGGTCATAGCCCAGCGCCGTGCGCACCCGCACCAGCGGGTCCGCGATGCTCATATCGTCGCCGGGCGCCGCGAAATAGCGCATTTCCGCAAACGCCCCCGCCATGCCGGGCGGGATGGCGGCAAGATCGGCCTCGAACACCGCGCGGTCCGGTGCGCCGATGAATTCGTCGGCGTCCAGCGGCAGCACAATGTCCCAGTCTTCCTCTTTCAGGATCAGGCGCATGGCCGCCGTGGTGCGCTTCGCCTGATGGAAGGCGCCGGTCCAGCCATCCTCTAAAAGCCGCACGCGATCCGTCTCCGCGCACAGCCGGCGCAGAATTTCCGCCGTATTGTCGGTCGATCGATCGTCGATGACATACATCCGGTCCACATAATGAAGATTGTGGCGGACGAACCCCTCAAGGATGTCGGCCTCGTCCTTGACGAGGGAAATGGAAGCAATGCGCATGGTCAGTGTGGCGGCTCGCGTGCCTTATGAGAGCGGCGCACTCTCGGTGCGGCGCGGCCCGCCGTCAATCCGCGCGGTTGCCACGCCAAGGCGAGCGGAGTAGGGGACAGGGGGAGACCCGTCCACAAGCCCAGGGATCAAGATGAACGCCCACGCACGACCCGCCGACCCCAGGAAGCTCCTCAAGGGCTCAACCGGTGACTGGGAAGTGGTGATCGGCATGGAGATCCACGCCCAGGTCTCGTCCAACGCCAAGCTGTTCTCCGGCGCCTGGACGGCGTTCGGCGGCCCGCCCAATGACCATGTCTCCCTGGTGGACGCGGCCATGCCGGGCATGCTGCCGGTCATCAACAAGGAATGTGTGGCGCAGGCGGTGCGCACGGGGCTTGGTCTTAAGGCGCAGATCAATCTGCGCTCGGTGTTTGACCGGAAGAACTATTTCTACCCCGACCTGCCCCAGGGCTACCAGATCAGCCAGTATAAGAGCCCCATCGTGGGCGAGGGCGAGGTGATCGTCGACCTCGCGGACGGCGAGACCATCACGGTCGGCATCGAGCGGCTCCATCTGGAGCAGGATGCGGGTAAGTCGATCCACGATCTGTCGCCCTCCAAGAGCTTTGTCGATCTCAACCGCTCCGGCGTCGCGCTGATGGAGATCGTGTCGCGCCCGGATCTGCGCTCCTCCGAGGAAGCACGGGCCTATGTGACGAAGCTGCGCTCCATCCTGCGCTATCTCGGCACCTGCGACGGCGACATGGAGAAGGGCAATCTGCGCGCGGACGTGAACGTCTCTGTGCGCAAGCCGGGCGCGCCGTTCGGCACGCGCTGCGAAATCAAGAACGTCAATTCCATCCGCTTCATCGGCCAGGCGGTCGAAGTGGAGGCGCGCCGGCAGATCGACATTCTGGAAGATGGGGGCGTCATCGACCAGGAAACCCGCCTGTTCGATCCCAATAAGGGCGTCACGCGCTCCATGCGGTCCAAGGAAGAGGCGCACGACTACCGCTATTTCCCTGATCCCGACCTGCTGCCTTTGGTGCTTGAGCCGGGCTTCGTCTCCGAGCTGGAGGCGGCTCTGCCGGAGCTGCCGGACGAGAAGAAGGCCCGCTTCATCGCTGATTATGGCCTCTCGCCCTATGACGCCTCCATCCTGGTGGCCGAGAAGGAAACGGCCGATTACTTCGAGGCGGCCGTGAAGGTGGGCGGAATTGCCCGCAACGCCAAGCTGGTCGCCAATTGGGTGATGGGCGATGTCGCCGCCTATGCCAACACCGCCGGCGTCTCCATTTCCCGCACCCCGGTTTCGGCCGAGCAGGTGGCGGGGCTGGTGGACCTGATCTCGGACGGGACCATTTCCGGCAAGATCGCCAAGGACCTGCTGGTGATCATCCTGGAGGAGAAGTATCTCGGCGACCCGCGTGCCCTCGTGGAGGAGCGAGGCCTGAAGCAGGTGACCGACATGGGCGCCATCGAGAAGGTGGTGGACGACATCATTGCCGCCAACCCCGACAAGGTCGCCCAGGTCCAGGCCAAGCCCACCATGCTCGGCTGGTTCGTCGGTCAGGCGATGAAGGCCTCCGGCGGCAAGGCCAATCCCCAGGCGCTCAACGACATCCTGAAGGCGAAGCTCGGGATCTGAGGGTGGATTTCCAACGCCAGTTTTAGAAATTGCGCTGGGCGCGCACGCCGCCCGCCCAGATGCCGACCGAACCGCCGAACAAAGCGAGCGTCCCCGCCTGCGGGGTGCCGGCGATGATCCCGGATGTCAGGGGCAGGCTTCCGCTCACCTTGGAATAGAGGACCTCGACTCCAAGATCGAGATTCGTGACCGGCGACCAGACCGTGTTCAATCCCACCTGCGCAACGTCGATGCTGAAGCCCTGATTGAAGAGGGCGCCGGCGGGCAGGAGCGCCAGGTTTGAGGGCGAGAAGACGGCATTGGCGGGCACGTCGATCCTCACATAGCCCGCATAGGCGGAGGATCGCAGATTCGGCCGCCAGAAATGGCGGAACTGAGTCTCCAGCGCCCAGCCGGTCTCCTTGGCATAGTCGCTGCCGGTCCATACCGCGTCGGCGATGGGATAGAAGGCGCCGCTCGGCGACGTGCCGTTGAGCGTGATGCGGCCAAGCCCGGTGACGCGCCCCTCATAGCTGCCGGAAAGGCCGAGATAAGCGAGCGCCCCATTGGCGTAATTGTACTGAAAATAGATGCTGTCGCCGGGGGCCAGCATGGGCAGTTGGAATTCGGCTGAAAGACCGAGCGCACCCCCCCAGGTGTTCATCGCCGCAGCGCCGGGATAGAGGGTCCCAGCATAGCCTGTCGGCGTGATGCCACTGACATTGTGCAGCGCGCCCGACACCATCAGGCGCGCCCAATCCCGATCCAGTTGCACATTGAAGACCATGTCGGGCGCTTGCCGCCCGCTTTGCGAATCGACGTAGACGATGCCGTTCAGTCCCGTGAGCTGCTCCCCATTCGAAAAGGTGCCGCTGGCAGGCGCATCCTGCGTTCCCGTGGTTCGGTTGACGGGATCTTCCAGCGACAGCGACAGGGAGAGGCCCGCATCCAAGGGCAGGGTGTAGCCGATCAGCGTCGTC